>DASWSY010000406.1:0-5013 GCA_036402415.1 Rhizobacter sp.
ACGCTGGCCGGCGCCACGATGTACGCCTCGGGCGAACCCTGCGTGATGTGCGCCGGCGGCATCTTCTGGTCGGGCATCGGACGTGTGGTCTACGGCATCGACGCGGTGCGCCTGCGGGTCTTCCGTGGTGACGTCGCCGCGCAGCGCGATGCCGAGCTGTCGTGTCGCGACGTGTTCGCCGCTTCGCCGCATCCCATCGAGGCCCTCGGCCCCGCATTGGTGGAGGAGGCCTCGCAGCCCCACCGCGGCGCCTGGCGCTGACCCCTGCGCCCAGGAGGGGCGCCGTCTTGTTGGCAAGATGGGGTGATGCCCGTCGTCCGCCTGCTCCTGCTCGTGCTGGCCAGCCTCGCCCCCTGGGCCGCTGCGGGCGCGGCCGATGTGCCGCTGCAGGTGGGCAGCAAGCGCTTCACCGAGTCGTACATCCTCGGCGAGATCGTGGCGCAGACGGCGCAGCAGGCGGGCACGGCGGCGCAGCACCGCCAGGGCCTGGGCAACACCGCGGTGGTGTTCGAGGCGCTGAAGGCGGGTGCGATCGACGTCTACCCCGAATACCTCGGCACCATCGCGGCCGAGATCCTCAAGCAGCCGCAGCTCAATACCGTGGAGGCGCTGCAGGCCGCGCTCGCGTCGCACGGGCTGGGCATCGGCGCGTCGCTCGGCTTCTCGAACGGCTATGCCCTCGCGATGAAGGAGGCCGAGGCGCAGCGCCTGGGCGTGTCGCGCCTGTCGGACCTGAAGGCGCATCCGCCGCTCGCGATCGGCCTGTCGCACGAGTTCCTCGGCCGGCAGGACGGCTGGCCCGGCCTCGCCGCACGCTACGGCCTGCCGCACAAGCCCGTGGGCATCGACCACGGCATCGCCTACGAGGCGCTCGCCAGCGGCCGCATCGCCGCCACCGACATCTACACCACCGACGCCAAGATCGCGACGCTCGGCCTGCGCGTGCTCGACGACGACCTCGGCTTCTTCCCGCGCTACGACGCGGTGCTGCTGTACCGGCTCGACGCCCCGCAGCGTTTCCCGGCCGCGTGGAAGGCGCTGGTGGCTCTCGAAGGCCGCATCGGTGTCGCCCGCATGATCGAGATGAACGGCCAGGCCGAGCTGAAGGGCCAGCCCTTCGCCGAGGTGGCGCGTGGCTTTCTCGCACCGGCGCAGGCCGCTGCCGCGCGCACCGGCCTGCGCGAGCGCCTCTTCGCCGACGACCTCGGGCGCCTCACGCAGCAGCACCTGCTGCTGGTGGCGGCCGCGGTGCTTGCGGCCTGCGTGGTGGGCATCCCGCTCGGCGCCGCGGCGGCGGCGCTGCCGCGCGTGGAGCAGCCGGTGATGGCGGTGGTGGGCCTCCTGCAGACGGTGCCCTCGCTTGCGCTGCTGGCGATGCTGATCCCGCTGCTCGGTCGCATCGGCACGGTGCCGGCGCTGGTGGCGCTCGCGCTCTATGCGCTCCTGCCCATCGTGCGCAACACCGCGACCGGCCTGCAGCAGGTGCCGGCCGGCTTGCGGCAGGCGGGCACCGCGCTCGGCCTCACCGCCTCGCAGCGCTGGCGCAGCGTCGACCTTCCGCTGGCCGCACCGGTGGTGCTCGCCGGCATCAAGACCGCGGCGGTGATCAGCGTCGGCACCGCCACCATCGCCGCCTTCATCGGCGCGGGCGGCTATGGCGAGCGCATCGTCACCGGGCTCGCGCTGAACGACCACACCGCGCTGCTGGCCGGCGCCATCCCGGCGGCGGTGCTGGCGCTGGCCACCCAGCTCGTCTTCGAGCTGGCCGAGCGTGGGGTGAAGCGGAGGTAGGACGCACCCGTCAGGCCCAAGTAGGCCGTCGCCGCCCCGTTGTTCGGCCCTTCGCCTGGCCGGCGCCGCGCGACACTGTGCCCAGCAGTCTTGAGGTGTCGTCGTGCAGGGATTGGTGAGCGCGTTGTATGCGCTGTTCGGCGTGGTGTTCGTGATCGGCTACGTGCCCCAGGTGCGGGCCGTGTGGAAGAGCCGCAACGGCGCGGCCGACGTGTCGCTGCCGACCTGGGGCCTGTGGTGTGCGTCGTCGACCGTGTCGCTGCTGTACGCACGCTTCGTCAACGGCGACCTGCACTTCACCCTGGTGTGCCTGGGCAACGTGGCCGGCTGTTATGCCGTGACCGGCGCCACCGTGCTGCGCCGCTGCGGGCAAGCCCCCAGGCCGGCCTGAGCCATTTGCAACGGCCGCCCCGAAGCGGCCTATCCTCCCGCCGGACAGACGCAGGAGCCCCGATGAGCGACCCGCACGACCTGCAGCGCTTCGTCGACGCGCAAGCCCCGGTGATGGCGCGCGTCGAGGCCGAGCTTGCCGCCGGCGCCAAGACCAGCCACTGGATGTGGTTCGTCTTCCCGCAACTCCAGGCGCTCGGCCGCAGCGAGATGGCACGCCGCTACGGCATCGCCTCGCGCGAGGAGGCCGCGGCCTACTGGGCGCACCCGGTGCTCGGTCCGCGCCTCAAGCGCTGCGTGCAGCGCGTGCTGGCGGCGCCGGGCGAGCGCAGCGCGGCGCAGATCTTCGGCACGCCCGACGACCTCAAGTTCTGCTCCTGCCTCACCCTCTTCGAGACGGTGGCGCCGGGCGATCCGGTCTGGGCGCAGGCGCTCGAACGCTGGTACGCAGGCGTGCGCGATGCGCGCACCCTCGCGCTGCTGGCCGCACAGGACGACCAGGCGCGCGGCGCGCCTGCGTGATCCTCGCCTCAAATGGGGGGTGAACCCCTCGCTTTCCCGCCTGCAGACGCGGCCCGCCGGGTGCATCCTGAGCGGGCTCTGCGGACTGCCGCCGTGGGCAGCAGTCTTTCCGCAATCGGCGCCGTCGTCGAGGGTGATTCATGCGCATTGCAATGTGTCTTCGGCGAGCGGCGTGCGGGTGGGCCGTGTCGCTGGCCGTGCTCGTGCCGGGCCTCGCCTGGGCCGAGCCGCTGCGGCTCGCCGTGTCGCGCACGCCTTTGTCCTTGCCGCTCTACGTGGCCGAGGAGAAGGGCTATTTTTCCGCCGAGGGGGTCGAGGTGCAGATGCAGGAGTGCCTGGGCGGGCAGCGCTGCCTGAGCCAGCTCCTCGAAGGCCGCGCCGAGTTCGCCACCGTGGCCGACCTGCCGCTGGCGCTTGCGGCCTTCCAGCGCAAGGACTTCGCCATCGTCGCGAGCTTCGTCAGCGCGGCCGACGACCTGAAGATCGTGCTGCGCGGCCCGCGCGGCGGCCGCGAGGCGAGCCTCACGTCGCGCCGCATCGGCGTGCCGCTCGGCTCGGCGGCGCAGTACCACCTGGACCTTCACCTCATCGTCTCCGGCATCGACCCGCGCACCGTGCGCATCGTCGACGTGCGGCCCGAGCAGCTCGTCGAGCAGCTCGTGGCGGGCCAGGTCGACGCCATCGCCTGCTGGGAGCCCTATGGCTTCCAGGCGCTGAAGGCGCTCAACGGCAACGGGCACGTGCTCGCCGCCGCCAACGGCTACATCCAGACCTTCAACCTCGTGGTGCAGCGCCGCCTCGCCGGCCCGCAGGATGCCGCGATCGAGCGCGTGCTGCGCGCGCTGCGGCGCGCCGAGCAGTTCATCCAGCAGACGCCCGACGAGGCCCGGGCCATCCTGCGCCGGCGGCTCGCGATGGAGCAGGACTTCCTCGACTTCGCCTGGCCGAGCTTCTCGTACCGCCTGGGTCTCGACCAGGCGCTGATCGCCACCCTGGAAAGCCAGGCGCGCTGGGCGCTGCGCGAAGGGCAGGTGCCAGGCCAGGCATCCGGGCGTGCGACGCCCAACTACCTGTCGTTCGTGCACGCCGCGCCCCTGCGCAAGGTGAAGCCCACCGCGACGGCCATCGGGCGCTGACGCGGCAGGAGGACCGGCCCCATGCGCATCCGTGCCCAGCTCGCCGCCGCCGTCGTCGCCGCCATGGTGGCCGGCCTGGCCTCGCTCGCGGTGGTGGTGGCCACCGCGCGCCAGAGCGACGCCGCCGGCGAGGCGCAGCGCCGCGCCCAGGTCACCGCGCACGAGGTCGCCGGCCTGCTGACGCTCACGCAGGAGTACGCGCGCCATGCCGAGGCGCGCGCCGCGCAGCAGTGGCACCAGCGCCACGCCACCATCGTGGCCACGCTCGGCGAACGCGACACCCTTGCGCTCGAGAGCCTGGCGCGCACCGAGCTCGACGCGGTGGTGGGCGCGCTGCCGACGCTCTTCTCCAAGCTCGAATCGCTGCCGGCCACGGGCGATGCGTTCTCCGCGCGGCGCAAGGAGATGCTGGTCGACCAGCTTCTCACCAGTTCGCAGGCGACGAGCGACTACGCCTACCAGTGGTTCCTCGACGCCTCGCAGGTGAAGGCGCAGGTCGACGAGCGCTTCCGCCTGGTCGCCTTCCTGGTGCCGGGGCTGCTGCTGCTCTTCATCGGCGGGCTGGCGGTGCTCGTGCGCCAGCGCGTCCTGGTGCCCCTCAAGCGGCTGGAGGCGGCCACGCAGGCGCTCGCCGCCGGGGAGCTGGCGCACCGCGTGGGCGGCAGCGCCCGCGACGAGCTGGGCGACCTGGCGCGCGGCTTCGACGCGATGTCGCAGCGCCTGGCCGAGAGCAGCGCGCGCCTGCAGTCGTCCGAGCAGCAATTGCGTGCGGTGACCGATGCGATGCCGGCGCTCATCGCCTACGTGAACCCCGACCACACCTACGCCTTTGCCAACGCCGGCTACCGCGACTGGTGGGGGCTCGACCCGGCCGGCATGCGCGGCCGGCACGTGCGCGACGTGGTCGGCGAGGCGATGTACGACAGCGCGCGCGAGCGCCTGGACCTCGCGCTCGCCGGGCAGCGCGTGCAGTGGATGAACCAGTCGTCGGTCGGCGGCACGTTGCACCACTACCGCGTCGAATACATCCCCGACCTCGCGCCCGACGGCCGCGTGCGCGGCTGCTTCGCGATGACGGTCGACGTCACCGAACGCCACGAGGCCGAACGCCGCCTGGCCGCAAGCGAGCAGCGCCTGCTGGACCTGCTCAACAGCATCCCGGCGATGGTGGGCT
>DASWSY010000407.1:0-3208 GCA_036402415.1 Rhizobacter sp.
CTTGCGGATGGCCTCGGCCGTGGCGTCGGCCACCGCCACGATCGCGGCGGCTTCACCCTGGGCTTCGTTGATGTCGGCCTGGCGCTGGCCTTCCGAGCGGGCGATGAAGGCCTCGCGCTCGCCGGTGGCGATGTTGATCTGTTCCTGCTTGCGGCCTTCGGAAGCGGCGATGAGTGCGCGCTTCTCGCGCTCGGCGGTGATCTGCGCCTGCATCGCGCGAAGGATCTCGGCCGGTGGCGTCAGGTCCTTGATCTCGTAGCGCAGCACCTTCACGCCCCAGTTGGCGGCGGCGTCGTCGAGTGCGTTGACGACCGATGAGTTGATCGCGTCGCGCTCCTCGAAGGTCTTGTCGAGTTCCATCTTGCCGATGACCGAGCGCAGCAGGGTCTGGGCGAGCTGCGTGATGGCCATGATGGGGTTGCTGGAGCCGTAGCTGGCCCGCATCGGGTCGGTCACCTGGAAATAGATGATTCCGTCGACCTGCAGTTGCGTGTTGTCGCGCGTGATGCAGACCTGGCTCGGCACGTCGAGCGGCACTTCCTTCAGCGAGTGCTTGTAGGCCACCCGCTCGATGAAGGGCACGACGAACTTCAGGCCCGGCGTGAGCGTGCGGTCGTACTTGCCCAGGCGCTCGACCACCCAGGCGTGCTGCTGCGGCACGATCTTGAAGGTGCGGGCGACGAAGATGACCGCGATGACCGCGATGATGAGTGCGATTTCCATGGGTGTGCTTTCAGTGGAGAGCCTCAGGTGGATGAAGCGGGGGCGAGCACCAGCCAGTTGCCTTCGACGGCTTTCACCAGATGGGGCCCGGGGAGGGCAGGGCTGTCGGGCAGCAGGCGGGCGGTCCACATCGTGCCGCGGTAGTTGACGCGGGTGGTGCGGTCGGGGCCCCAGGCGTCGACCTGAACACGCTCGCCGATGTCGAGGTTGACGTCGCGGTTCTCCCGCGCCGGGGCAGAGGTGGGCTGCTTCATGCGCCGCCAGTGCCACACCGCGGTGGCGCCGCCGCCCACCATGGCCGCGATCGCGATCTGCAGGCTTGCCGAGAGGCCGAGGTGCGCGGCCACCGCGCCGGCGGCGAGGCCGAGCGCGATCATCAACAGATAGAAGGTG
The DNA here is from genome assembly GCA_036402415.1 of Rhizobacter sp. GTDB lineage: Bacteria > Pseudomonadota > Gammaproteobacteria > Burkholderiales > Burkholderiaceae_C > Rhizobacter. Next base: position 1,117 of record DASWSY010000407.1, read on the forward strand.
CCGGTGGTCAGCTCGGCGATGACGGCCACCCCGGCCAAGACCCACCAGAACGTTGCCGTGGAAAGGTCCATTCCTCCTCCGTGAAAGTTGTTGCCGGGGCAGTGTATTCCCGCCGCATCCAGGTTCTACACTTCGCGCTTTTCCAAAGTTGCCTGCCACGGGGTTGCCATGCTGCGCTTTCGCTTTCCCATCGTGATCATCGACGAGGACTACCGGTCCGAGAACACCTCCGGCCTGGGCATCCGCGCACTGGCCCAGGCCATCGAGAAGGAAGGCTTCGAAGTGCTGGGGGCCACCAGCTACGGCGACCTGGCGCAGTTCGCGCAGCAGCAAAGCCGCGCCAGCGCCTTCATCCTGTCGATCGACGACGAAGAGTTCGCGGGCGGCCCCGAGCTCGACCCGGCGGTGCTGAACCTGCGCAAGTTCATCCAGGAGATCCGCTTCAAGAATGCCGAGATCCCGATCTACCTCTACGGCGAGACGCGCACCTCGCAGCACCTGCCCAACGACGTGCTGCGCGAGCTGCACGGCTTCATCCACATGTTCGAGGACACGCCGGAGTTCGTGGCGCGCCACATCATCCGCGAGGCCAAGTCGTACCTCGACGGGCTGGCGCCGCCGTTCTTCCGCGCGCTCGTCGACTACGCGCAGGACGGCTCGTACTCCTGGCACTGCCCGGGCCACTCGGGCGGCGTGGCGTTCCTGAAGAGCCCGGTCGGCCAGATGTTCCACCAGTTCTTCGGCGAAAACATGCTGCGCGCCGACGTGTGCAACAGCGTCGACGAACTCGGGCAGCTGCTCGACCACACCGGCCCGATCGCGGCGAGCGAGCGCAACGCGGCGCGCATCTTCAACGCCGACCACTGCTTCTTCGTGACCAACGGCACCAGCACCAGCAACAAGATGGTCTGGCACCACGCGGTGGCGCCGGGCGACGTTGTGGTGGTCGACCGCAACTGCCACAAGTCCATCCTGCACGCGATCATCATGACGGGCGCGGTGCCGGTGTTCCTGCGGCCCACGCGCAACCACTACGGGATCATCGGGCCCATCCCCGAGAGCGAGTTCTCGCCCGAGGCGATCCGCAAGAAGATCACCGAGAACCCGCTGCTCGCCGGTGTCGACCCGAAGAAGGTCAAGCCGCGCATCCTGACGCTCACCCAGAGCACCTACGACGGCGTGCTCTACAACACCGAGACCATCAAGCATTCGCTAGACGGCTACATCGACACTCTGCATTTCGACGAGGCCTGGCTGCCGCACGCGGCTTTCCACACCTTCTACAGCACGTACCACGCGATGGGCCGCGCGCGCCAGCGTCCCAAGGATCAGCTCGTCTTCGCCACGCAGTCCACGCACAAGCTCCTGGCCGGCATCAGCCAGGCGTCTCAGGTGCTGGTGCAGGACTCGCAGACGCGCAAGCTCAACCGCCACCTCTTCAACGAGGCGTACCTCATGCACAGCTCGACGAGCCCGCAGTACGCCATCATCGCGAGCTGCGACGTGGCCGCCGCCATGATGGAAGCGCCGGGCGGGCACGCGCTGGTGGAAGAGAGCATCCAGGAGTCGCTCGACTTCCGCCGCGCCATGCGCAAGGTCGACAAGGAGTACGGCAAGGACTGGTGGTTCAAGGTCTGGGGCCCCGACAAGCTCGCCGCCACCGGCATCGGCACCAGCTCCGACTGGATGCTCAAGGCCGGGGAGAAGTGGCATGGCTTCGGCGACCTCGCCGAGGGCTTCAACATGCTCGACCCGATCAAGTGCACCATCATCACGCCGGGGCTGGACATGTCGGGCAAGTTCGCCAAGACCGGCATCCCCGCGAGCATCGTCACGAAGTTCCTGGCCGAACATGGCGTGGTGGTCGAGAAGACGGGCCTCTACTCGTTCTTCATCATGTTCACCATCGGCATCACCAAGGGCCGCTGGAACACGCTGCTCACCGCGCTGCAGCAGTTCAAGGACGACTACGACCGAAACGCACCGCTGTGGCGCGTGCTGCCCGAGTTCGTGGCGCAGCACCCGCGCTACGAGCGCATGGGCCTGCGCGACCTGAGCCAGGCCATCCACGAGGCCTATGCCAAGAGCGACA
>DASWSY010000408.1:0-13738 GCA_036402415.1 Rhizobacter sp.
CGTGACCGCGATCGAAGCACCGATCGACGTGGGCAGCCTGCCGTCGTCCTCGGCCCAGGGCGCCAACGTCGCGAAGAAGGATTTCGCATCGCTCAAGAAGACGCTCAACGTCGACAAGCTTCTCGTGATCGAGATCCAGTCGGTGGGCATGGAGCGGCCCTACGCCTCCTACATTCCGACCGGCGCCCCCGTGGCCGTGATGGCCGGTGCTGGCTACCTCATCAACCTCGACAACAACACCTACGAGTGGTACCAGCCGGTGCGCATCGTGCGTGCCGCTGATGGCAACAAGTGGGACGAACCGCCCAAGTTCCCGGGCCTGACCAACGCGTATTTCCAGGCATTGGAGATGGGCAAGGACGAACTGGTCAAGCCCTTCGCGGCGCCATGAGCGCGGGCTCGGCACGCCGCGCCCTGCGGCGCTCGTCGAGCGCCCTCGGGTTCATGCTGTGCGTGGCGTGGCCGTTCGCGGCCTCGGCAGCAGAGCCCCTGGGGCTTGGCGCGGTGGCGCGGCCCGTGCCGCTCGACGGGCCCTGGCTCGTTCGCACGCCGGCCGAGGCCAAGGTGCAGTTCCGCGGCCTTGCATCGTTCGAGGATGCCGCGATCGGCCCGCACGGCATGGTCTACCCCGCTCCCAACCTGATCGGGTTCCTGGCTGCCATCGCAGTGCACGGGGCCATCTCGGGCTCGGTGCAGGACAAGAAGCAGGCGGCCATCCGCGAGGCGGCCGACAAGGTGCTGGTGTCGTACCAGCCCGTGCTCGACACCCTCTCGCACACGACCCTGATGCCCGCGGCCCTGGCGAAGACCGCGCGCGGCGGGCCGAAGCGCCACGTCGCCGAGGGAGAGCATGCCCATCAGTGGGTGATCGAATCGGTGCCGGTGTTCTCGATGACGCAGGATCAGCGTGCCTTGGTGCTCGACAACGCGTTCGTCGTGCGAGCCCCCGAGAAAGACGCTCCCGTGGTGTACCGCAATGTCGTGCGTGTGGTGACCAGGCCCTTGCCTGCGGGCGACGAGAAGTCGCCCGTGTCCGAGGCCTGGCTGGCCGAGGACGGACGCCGGTTGCGCGAGCAGAGCATCGAATTGTTGGGCGAGTCGATCGACCTGATGTTCGGCGAGTTGGCCCGGGGGCCAGGGGCACCCGAGGAGCGTGAGCAGAAGACCGTGCGCTACCCGGAAGGTGGCGCCATCCGGATGGAGCGGGCCTCGCCGCTCGCCGAACGCTGCGACCGCGTGGTGCTCAAGACCTTGCGGGGATGGGTGATGTCGGTGCCTCGCCTGCAGGCGATCGGCACCGACTGCAACGAGCCGGAGTCGGTGCCGAAGTCGGCCGTTGCCGCCGCCTCGTCGCCCTGAGCGCGGCACTGGGCCCGGGCTGAAGCAAGACTTCGCTCGGGCCGCTTCCGCTCAGGCGCGCTTGTGCCGGACGACGACCGCCGCCGCAGCAGCCAGGAGCACGAACAGCGCGAGGCTCCAGAACTCATAGGGCACGCCGAGCAGCTTGACCGCCGCATCGGCGCAGCTCGCGCGGGCCAGGAAGACGTCGGGCCAGAGGCTGTCGAGCTTCATCGCGATGACGATCTGGTCGGCCACGGTGAGGGCGCAGGACGTCGACGACGCAGCCTTGAAGTGCTGCCACAGCGCGGCGCCGATGCCGCACAAGGCCAACACCAGCGCCAGCACGCCGGCGATGCGCGTCGACACGAACCCGACGAGGCACACCAGCGCAATGGCGAGGAAGATCACCCGCTGCAGGATGCACCAGGGGCAGGGCTCCATCGCGTAGACGTGCTGCGAGACGAGCGCCGCGCCCACGCCCGCGATGCTCAGCACCGCCATGCCGGCGAGCAGCAGGCCCGGCCGTTGCAGGAGCGGTTTCATGCCACCTCGGCGATGAGCTCGATCTCGACGCAGGCGCCGAGCGGAATCTGCGCCACCCCGAAAGCCGCGCGCGCGTGCACGCCGCTGGCACCGAACACCTCGCCGAGCAGCTCGCTGCAGCCGTTGGTGACCAGGTGATGCTCGGTGTAGTCGGCGCTGCTGTTGACGAGGCTCACCACCTTGACGATGCGCTTGACCTTGTCGAGGTCGCCGACCGCCGCGTGCAGCGTGCCCATCAGGTCGATGGCCACCGCGCGCGCGGCCTGCTTGCCGGTGGCGGTGTCCATGTCGCGCCCGAGCTGGCCGACCCACGGCTTGCCGTCACGCTTGGCGATGTGGCCCGAGAGGAACACCAGCGAGCCGGTGCGCACGAAGGGCACGTAGGCGGCCACCGGCGCGCCCACGGCCGGCAGCTCGATGCCGAGGGACTTCAAACGGTCGTAGACAGACATCGTGGTGAGGGCGTTCGTTGGGGGTCGCAAATCCTACACTGCGCCCATGGGAGGAAAACAATGGGCCGGGCATGCCCTCGGCATGGGCTTGGCGTGGCTGGCCGGCATCGCGCTGCAGCTCCACGAGCGAACGCTGATGCCGCTCGTGGCCTACCAGGCGCTGCTCGGTGCGGCGCTGCTCGCGGTTGCCGTGGCGTGGCGCTGGCCGACGCTGCGCTGGTTGTGGATCTTGGCGGCACTCGCCGCGGGCCTGGGCACGAGCGGATGGCGCGCCGGGCTGCGGCTGGCCGATGCGCTGCCGGCCACCCTCGAAGGGCAGGACGTGCAGCTGGTGGGCGTCGTGGCGAGCCTGCCCCAGGTTTCGGCCACGGGACTGCGCTTTCGCTTCGACGTCGAGTCCGCCACGCAGCAGGGCCAGGCGGTGCGGGTGCCCGCGCGGGTGTCGCTCGGCTGGTACGTCGGCTGGCACGAAGACGGCGGCCTGAGCGAGCCGCAGCTCGCGCTGCGCGCCGGCCAGCGCTGGCGCTTCACCGTGCGGCTGCGCCAGCCGCATGGCAACGTCAACCCGCAGGGCTTCGACTACGAGCTCTACCTGTTCGAGCAAGGCCTCCGCGCGACGGGCTACGTGCGCGCCAGCGAGCTCGCGCAGCCGTCGATGCTCGATGCGGCCGCCGGCCGCTGGGTCGACCGCCTGCGCCAGCGCGTGCGCGACGCGATCGGCGTCCACGTGGCCGACGCGCGCGCCGCCGGGGTGCTGGCGGCATTGGCGGTGGGCGACCAGTCGGCCATCGAGCGCGAGGACTGGCAGCTCTTTCGCAACACGGGCGTGGCGCACCTGATGTCGATCAGTGGGCTGCACGTGACGATGTTCGCGTGGCTGGCCGGCCTGCTGATCACCGCGCTGTGGCGGCGCAGTTCGCGGGCCGTCCACCTGTGGCCAGCGCCGTGGGCCGGGCGCGTGGGCGGCTTGCTCGCGGCCACGGCCTATGCGGTGTTCGCGGGCTGGGGCGTGCCGGCGCAGCGCACGGTGTGGATGCTCGCGACGGTGACGCTGCTGCAGCTCGGCGGGCGGCGCTGGCCGTGGGCGATGGTGCTGCTGGCGGCCGCCGTGGTGGTGAGCGCGGTCGATCCGTGGGCGCTGCTGCAGCCGGGCTTCTGGTTGTCGTTCGTGGCGGTGGGGCTGTTGATGGCCTCGGAGCCCGCACGGCGCGAGGCCGACCCCCCACCGGCGCCGGCCTGGTGGCGGCGTGCGTGGCGCGCGGCGCGTGGCGGCGTGCGCACGCAGCTCGTGGCGACGTTCGGCCTCACGCCGCTCAGCCTCGTCTTCTTCCACCAGGTCTCGCTCGTGGGCCTGGCGGCCAACCTGCTGGCCATTCCGCTCGTCACGCTGGTGATCACGCCGCTGGCCCTGCTGGGCGTGCTGCTGGCGCCGCTGTGGCGGCTGGGCGCGGCGGTGCAGGAGACCCTGAGCCATGCCCTGGCCTGGCTCGGCTCGATGCCAGGTGCCGTGTGGCTGGTGCCGGCCGCTCCCGCGTGGGCGCAGGCGGCGGGCCTCGCCGGCGCCGTGCTGGCCCTGCTGCCGCTGCCGTGGCGCCTGCGGGCGCTGGCGGTTCCGCTTGCGGTTCCTCTGCTCCTTCCCGCGCCGGAGCGACCGGACGCCGGGCACTACGAGGTGATGGCCGTCGACGTGGGGCAGGGCACCGCGGTGCTCGTGCGCACGCAGCGCCATCTGCTCGTCTACGACGCCGGCCCGCAGTACTCGCGTGAGAGCGACGCCGGCCAGCGTGTGCTGCTGCCGCTGCTGCAGGCGCGCGGCGAGACGCGCATCGACCGCCTCGTGCTCAGCCACCGCGACCTCGACCACGTGGGCGGTGCCAAGGCCGTGCTGCAGACCCTGCCGGTGGACGAACTGCTGAGCTCGCTGGAAGACGGCCACGCGCTACGGGCCTTGCCCCGCCGCGACACCCGCTGCGTCGCCGGCCAGCGCTGGTCCTGGGACGGCGTGCAGTTCGAGGTGCTGCACCCGCGCCCCGAGGACTACGCGCGTGGGCTCAAGCCGAACGCGGTTTCCTGCGTGATCAAGGTGAGCGGGCCGCAGGGCTCGCTGCTGCTGACGGGCGACATCGAGCGCCAGCAGGAGGCCGAGCTGCTCGCCACCTCGTACGAGGCGCTGCGCAGCGACGTCATGCTCGTGCCGCACCACGGCAGCCGGACCTCGTCGACCGCGGCCTTCCTCGATGCGGTCGCGCCCAAGGTGGCGATCGTGCAGGCGGGCTACCGCAACCGCTTCGGCCACCCGGTGGCCGAGGTGCTCGACCGGCTGCGCGCGCGCGGCGTGCGCATCGAGACCAGCGCCGCCTGCGGAGCCTGGCGCTGGACGGGTGCGGCGGCCACCTGCGAGCGAGAGAGGGTTCACCGCTACTGGCACCACGCCGCTGGACACGAGTAATCTCGGGGCGCACCTCGGGCCGCGTGCGCGCTGAGATGGGCGCGATTGGCCTGCTTTTTGCTACCCTGCCCGCGAGGAGACCGAGACCCATGCGACCCAGCTTCGACGAGATGCAGGCCACCAGCACCAGCGTACGAGACCACTATCGCGTCTACGACCGCTGGCTGGCGCAGCAGCCGCGCGACGTGATGCGCTCGCGCCGCGAAGAGGCCGAGATGATCTTCCGCCGCGTGGGCATCACCTTCGCGGTCTATGGCGCGAAAGACGAAGACGGCTCGGGCACCGAGCGCCTCATTCCCTTCGACCTCATCCCGCGTGTGATCCCTTCCGGCGAGTGGGCCGAGATGGAGAAGGGCCTCACGCAGCGCGTGACGGCGCTCAACCGATTCATCCACGACGTGTACCACGAGCAGGAGATCATCCGCGCCGGCATCGTGCCCGCCGACCAGATCTTCAAGAACGCGCAGTTCCGCCCCGAGATGATGGGCGTCGACGTGCCCGGCGGCGTCTACTCGCACATCAGCGGCATCGACATCGTGCGCGCGGCGAACGCCGACGGCAGCGGCAGCTACTACGTGCTCGAAGACAACCTGCGCGTGCCCAGCGGCGTGAGCTACATGCTCGAGAACCGCAAGATGATGATGCGGCTCTTTCCCGAACTCTTCAGCCAACACCGCGTGGCGCCGGTCGCGCACTATCCCGACCTGCTGCTGGAGACGCTGCGCGGCGTGGCGCCGGCGGCGGTGAACGACCCGACCGTCGTGGTGCTCACCCCTGGCATGTACAACAGCGCGTACTTCGAGCACGCCTTCCTCGCGCAGCAGATGGGCGTGGAGCTGGTCGAAGGGCAAGACCTCTTCGTGAAGGACAACTTCGTCTACATGCGGACCACGCAAGGCCCGAAGCGGGTGGACGTGATCTACCGCCGGGTGGACGACGACTTCCTCGACCCACTGGCCTTCCGCCCCGACTCCACGCTCGGCTGCGCGGGCCTGCTCAGTGTCTACCGCGCCGGCAACGTGACGCTGTCGAACGCGATCGGCACGGGTGTCGCCGACGACAAGTCGATCTACCCCTACGTGCCGAAGATGATCGAGTTCTACCTGGGCGAGAAGCCGATCCTCAACAACGTGCCCACGCACCTGTGCCGCGAGGAAGACGACCTCAAGTACGTGCTCGACCACCTGTCGGAGCTCGTCGTGAAGGAAGTGCACGGTGCCGGCGGCTACGGCATGCTCGTCGGCCCCGCCGCCACCAAGGCCGAGATCGCCGACTTCCGCAAGGCGCTCGAAGCCAACCCCGCCGGCTACATCGCGCAGCCGACGCTGAGCCTGTCCACCTGCCCGACCTTCGTGGAAAGCGGCATCGCACCACGCCACATCGACCTGCGGCCCTTCGTGCTCTCGGGCAAGGAGGTGCAGATGGTGCCGGGCGGCCTGACGCGCGTGGCGCTGAAGGAAGGCTCCCTCGTCGTCAATTCGTCGCAGGGCGGTGGTACCAAGGACACCTGGGTGCTGGAGGCTTGAACGATGCTGTCACGAACCGCTGACCACCTCTTCTGGATGGCCCGCTACATGGAGCGCGCCGAGAACACCGCGCGCATGCTCGACGTCAACTACCAGACCTCGCTGCTGCCGCAATCGGCCGATGCGGCCGAGAACGGCTGGCGCGGCCTGCTCAGCATCTCGGAGCTGACCCACGACTACAACACCCGCTACGGCGAAGTCGATGCGCGCAAGGTCATGGCCTACATGGTGGGCGACGAGAAGAACCCGTCGAGCATCTACAACTGCCTGCTCGCCGCCCGCGAGAACGCGCGCGCCGTGCGGGGCACCTTGACCACCGAGGTGTGGGAGACGCAGAACCAGACCTGGATCGAGTTCCAGCGCATGCTGCGCAACAAGACCTTCGAGCGTGACCCCGGCGAGTCGTTCGAGTGGGTCAAGTTCCGCTCGCACCTGTCGCGCGGCGTGACGGTGGGCACCATGCTGCAGGACGAAGCCTTCCACTTCCTGCGCATCGGCAGCTTTCTCGAACGTGCCGACAACACCGCGCGCATGCTCGACGTGAAGTTCCACGCGGTGGAGAGCGAGTTCTACGGCGCCGGCAATGGCAATGGTGCCGCGCGCGACCAGGAGTACGACTTCTATCACTGGTCGGCGATCCTGCGCTCGGTGTCCGGCTTCGAGGTCTACCGCAAGGCGTATCGCAACGTGATCCGTCCCGAGAAGGTGGCCGAGCTGCTGATTCTGCGTTCCGACATGCCGCGCTCGCTCGCCTGCTGCATGGACGAGGTCGTGGCCAACCTCAAGCGTGTGGCCAACGACCAGTCGCACGAGACGCTGCGCCGCGCCGGCCGCTTGCAGGCCGACCTGCGCTTCGGCCGCATCGACGAGATCCTCGCGACCGGGCTGCATGCCTTCCTCAGCCAGTTCCTCGAACGGGTTGGCACGCTGGGCGTGGGCATCAGCCGTGACTTCCTGGTTCCCGTTGCAGCCTGACATGGGACGGGTTGGATGAAACTCACCATCCAGCACGTCACCCTCTACGACTACAGCGCACCGCTGCAGTACGCCCTGCAGTCGCTGTGCCTCACGCCGCAGGCCAGCGCCCACCAGACGGTGCACGAATGGACCGTGACCGCACCGGCGCCGCTGCACGCGCAGCGCGACGGCTACGGCAACCTCGCGCATACCTGGAGCCTTGCGCGCCGCAGTTACGGCAGCGCGGTGCGCGCATCGGGCATGGTGGAAACGCATGCCTCTCCCTGGCTGGTGGACGACGCAGCGCCGCCCCAGCTCTACCTGCGCAGCACGCCGCTCACCGTGGCCGATGCCCGGCTGGCGGCGCTCGGCCGTGTGCACCTCGCCGACGGCGTGACGGAAGACTCGGTGATGGCGCTTGCGCAAGCCGTGCTCCAACACGTGCGCTACGAGCCGGGCACGACCCATGTGCAGACCACCGCGGTGCAGGCCTGGGAGCAGGGCGGCGGCGTGTGCCAGGACCACGCCCACGTCTACCTCGCCGCCTGCCGCGCCAACGGCGTGCCGGCACGCTACGTGAGCGGCTATTTCTACGCGCCCGATGCGCCGCACCTGGCGAGCCACGCCTGGGTCGACGTGTGCGTCGAGCCCGAGACACATCGGTGGCTCAGCGTCGACATCACCCACGGCTGCCTGATGGACGAGCGCCACGTGCGCCTCGCCGTGGGCCTGGACTACGCCGCCTGCTCGCCAATCCGCGGCGTGCGCGAAGGCGGCGGCGACGAGACCATGCGCGTGCGCATCGACATCCGCCAGGCCGGCGAGCCACCGGCCTCTTTTTCCCAGCAGCAGACCCAAGCCTCGGAGCCCTGAATGTCCATCCACGTCGCGCTCAACCACGTGACCCACTACCGGTACGACCGGCCGGTCAACCTGGGGCCGCAGGTGGTACGTCTGCGGCCCGCGCCGCATTCGCGCACCCGCATCCTCAGCTACTCGATGCGCGTCGAGCCGGCCACGCACTTCATCAACTGGCAGCAGGATCCGCAGAACAACTACCTGGCGCGGCTCGTCTTCCCCGACAAGACCACGAGCTTTCGCATCGAGATCGACCTCGTGGCCGAGATGTCGGTGCTCAACCCCTTCGACTTCTTCCTGGAGCCTTCGGCCGAGCACTTCCCGTTCGAGTACGACGAATCGCTCGCGCACGAACTCGCGCCCTACCGCCTGAAGGGCGAACTCACGCCGCTGCTCAGGCACTACCTCGACAGCATCCCGCGCGAAAAGAAGCAGACCACCAACTTCCTGGTCGAGCTCAACCAGCGCCTGCAGGGCGACATCGGCTACCTCATCCGCATGGAGCCGGGCGTGCAGACGCCCGAGGAAACGCTTGCGAACAAGAGCGGCTCGTGCCGGGACTCAGGCTGGCTGCTGGTGCAGATCCTGCGGCACCTGGGCTTTGCGGCGCGCTTCGTGTCGGGCTACCTGATCCAGCTCAAGCCTGACGTGAAATCGCTCGACGGCCCGAGCGGCACCGAGGTCGACTTCACCGATCTGCACGCCTGGTGCGAGGTCTACCTGCCCGGCGCCGGCTGGATCGGCCTCGACCCGACCTCCGGCCTGCTGGCGGGCGAAGGCCACATCCCCCTCGCGTGCTCGCCCGATCCGTCGTCCGCTGCGCCCGTGACCGGCGCGCTCGACGAGTGCGAGACCGAGTTCGAGCACCACATGAAGGTCACCCGCGTGTGGGAGGCGCCGCGCGTGACCATGCCCTACAGCGACGAGCAGTGGGCCGAGATCGAATCGCTCGGCCACACGGTCGATGCCGACCTGCGCCGGCACGACGTGCGGCTCACGCAAGGTGGCGAGCCCACCTTCGTCTCGGTCGACGACCGCGACGGCGCCGAGTGGAACACCGAGGCCCTCGGCCCCACCAAGCGCGTGCTGGCCGCCGACCTGATGGACAAGCTGCGCGCCAAGTACGGCGACGGCGGCCTGCTGCACTACGGCCAGGGCAAGTGGTACCCGGGCGAGCAGTTGCCGCGCTGGTCGCTCAACCTCTTCTGGCGCAAGGACCGCGAGCCGATCTGGGCCAACCCCGAGCTCTTCGCGAGCGAGCACCACGACTACGGCATCACCGAGGCCAAGGCCCAGGCCTTTCTCTCCGGGGTGGCGAAGCGGCTGGGCCTCGATCCCAAGTACGTGTTCCCGGCGTACGAAGACGTCTGGTACTACCTGTGGCGCGAGCGAAAGCTGCCGACCAACGTCGACCCCTTCGACTCGCGCCTCTCCGACGAGCTGGAACGCGAGCGCATCCGCAAGGTGTTCTCGCAGGGGCTCGACAAGGTCGTGGGCCACGCCTTCCCCGTCATGCGCAACCCGACCGGCGTCACGCGCTGGCAGACCGGGCCGTGGTTCCTGCGCGGCGAGCGTTGTTATCTGGTGCCGGGCGATTCGCCGCTGGGCTATCGCCTGCCGCTCGACTCACAGCCATGGGCCTCGTCGGCCGATTTCCCGTGGATGCACCAGCCCGACCAGACGCAGCCTTTTGCGCCGCTGCCGCCGTACCGCCGCCTGCGCTACGCGATGGGCGCCCAGGAGACCGGCGCGCCGGCCGCGCAGGAGTCGCTGGCCACCAGCGCGACCACCTTCGGCGAACGCTCGCGCGCGGCCCGCAACGGCCAGCACGCGGCGGCGTCGTCCGTCGAGCCGCAGCGTGCACCGTCGCGCTTCGAATCCGCCGGCTGGATCACCCGCACCGCCATGTGCGCCGAGCCGCGCCATGGGCGGCTCTATGTCTTCATGCCGCCCACCTCGGCCCTGGAGGACTACCTCGAGCTCGTGGCCGCCGTCGAAGACACCGCCGCCGAGATGAAGCTGCCGGTGATCCTGGAGGGCTACGAGCCGCCGAAAGACCCGCGCCTGTCGACGTTGCGCGTCACCCCCGACCCCGGTGTGATCGAGGTCAACATCCACCCGGCGCACAGCTGGGAAGAGCTGGTCGAGCAGACCACGCACCTCTACCAGGCCGCGCACGAGACGCGCCTGTCGACCGAGAAGTTCATGGTCGACGGCCGCCACACCGGCACCGGTGGTGGCAACCACTTCGTGCTCGGGGGTGCGACGGTGGCCGATTCGCCCTTCCTGCGACGGCCCGACCTGCTGACGAGCATGGTCGCCTACTGGCACAACCACCCGGCGCTGAGCTATCTCTTCTCGGGCCTCTTCATCGGCCCGACCAGCCAGGCACCGCGCATCGACGAGGCCCGCAACGATTCGGTCTACGAGATCGAGATCGCGTTTGCCGAGCTGCAGCGCAAGACGGCCGAAGGCCCGACTGCCTGCCCGCCGTGGCTGATCGACCGGCTGCTGCGCAACCTGCTCATCGACGTGACCGGCAACACCCACCGCGCCGAGTTCTGCATCGACAAGCTCTACTCGCCCGATGGGCCGACCGGCAGGCTCGGCCTCCTGGAGATGCGGGCCTTCGAGATGCCGCCGCATGCGCGCATGAGCCTCACGCAGCAGCTCCTGATGCGCTCGCTCATCAGCCGCTTCTGGCAGCAGCCCTACCAGCCGCCGCGCCTGAAGCGCTGGGGCACCGAGCTGCACGACCGCTTCATGCTGCCGCACTTCGTCTGGCAGGACCTGTGCGACGTCATCGAGGAGCTGAACCAGTTCGGCTACGCGATGAAGGCCGACTGGTTCGCACCGCATTTCAACTTCCGCTTCCCGCGCCTGGGCGACTTCAACGCGATGGGCGTCGACGTCGAGCTGCGCCTGGCGTTGGAGCCCTGGCACGTGATGGGCGAGGAGGGCGCGCCTGGCGGCACGGTGCGCTTCGTCGATTCGTCGGTGGAGCGCGTGCAGCTCCGGGTCACCGGCCTCGTGAGCGACCGCCACGTGCTCACCTGCAACGGCCGGGTGGTGCCGCTGCAGCCCACCGGCAAGGTCGGCGAGTACGTGGCGGCGGTGCGCTACCGCGCGTGGGCGCCGCCCTCGGCGCTGCATCCCACCATCGGCGTCCACGCACCGCTCACCTTCGACCTGGTCGACAGCTGGATGGGGCGCTCGCTGGGCGGTTGCCAGTACCACGTGGCGCACCCGGGCGGGCGCAACTACGCCACCGCTCCCGTCAACGCCTACGAGGCCGAGGCGCGGCGCCTGGCGCGCTTCTTCCGCATCGGCCACACGCCGGGCGACATGAAGCTGCCGAAGGACGAACGCAACCCGAACTTCCCGTTCACGCTCGACCTGAGGCGCGCCACAACCTGCGCCGCTCGATCGGGCAACTCGGACGCTAGACCGCCAGCAGCGTGACCCGGTCGCGTCCGGCCGCCTTCGCGCCGTAGAGCAGCTCGTCGGCTTGCGCGTACAGGTCATCGCGCGTGAGCGCGGCGGCGGCCGGCGAGCCCCACCACACCAGCCCGAAGCTCGCGGTGACGATGCGCACCGGGCTGCCGGGGTGGTCGATGCGCAGCTCGCGGATGGCCTGGCGAAGGCGTTCCACGAACTGCTGCGCGCTCTCTGGCGTCTTGGCGGTGAAGAGCAGGCCGAACTCCTCGCCGCCCAGGCGGAAGAGCAGGTCGCCCGAGCGGCGCAGCTCGGCGCGCACCGCGCCGGCCACCGCGCGCAGCGCCTGGTCGCCGGCACGGTGCCCGAGCAGGTCGTTGAAGTTCTTGAAGTGGTCGAGGTCGAACATGCAGAACGCGAGCGGCTCGTGCCGCGGCTGGTGTTCGAGCAACTGCGCGCAGAAGTCGTTGAAGTGGCGTCGGTTGAAGGCGCCGGTCAGCTCGTCGGTGATCGACAGCTCGTGCAGGCGCCGGTTGGCCAGGTCGAGCGCGTGGGTGCGATCGCGCACCTGGGCCTCGAGCCGGCCGGCCAGCGCCTGCTGGGCCTGGCGTTCGCGCCGCTCGGCGGCGAGCTTCTCGGCCCGCAGGGTGTTGAGCGAGTCGGCCAGGCCGAGCGCGAGCAGCAGCACCTCGAAGACCGAGCCGATCTGCACGCCCCAGGTGCTGAACCAGTTGGCCGGCACGACGGCGGCCACCTGGGCGATGTTGGCCGCGGTGCCCACGCACAGGAGCGTGAAGGCGATGACGTAGAAGCGGGCAGGGCGGTGGCCGCGCAGCAGCAGGCGGGTGGCAATGACGAGCGTGACCGCGGCCAGCGCGAGGCCGGTGGCCCATCCGAACATCACGCTCGCGGCGTAGTGCCCGGTCAGCGCGAAGGCGCCGGCGGCGAAGTTCAGCCCGACGAGCACCTGCAGGGCAACGCGCCAGGGCCGGCTCACCGTCTCGTGCAGGCGCAGGTACGAGAGGGCGAAGAGGCCCGCGGTCGCGAACACGGCGGCGGTGGCCAGGACCTGGAAGTCGTTGTTGAACCGGGGAGCGTCGGGCCACAGGTGCTGCGCGGTGTAGCCGCAGGCCGACAGGCTCCACATCAGGAACCACGCGAGGTAGTGCGCGTAGTGGCCGAAGGCCCTCTGGCGGGTGGCGATGAAAAGCAGCAGGTTGAAGAGGCCGAGGGCGAGCAGCCCGCCGTGGAAGAGCATGAGGATCTTGTCCTCGTTGCCCATCGCGGCCTCGAAGCCCGCCTGGCTGTAGAGCATGACGGGCAGGGTTTCGTGCAGGCCGTCGTGGGTCGACAGCCGCACCCACAGCTCCACCTGCTCGCGGGGCCCGAGTGCCAAAGGCAAGGCGACGTTGCGGTGCGGCAGGGCCTGCTGTCCGAAGGGCAGGCGGTCGCCGCCGTGCCGCACCTCGACACCCGAGCGGCCGTGTCGCAGCACGTGCCACAGGGCGTGGTCGTGCAGTGGCTGGCCGAGGTCGATCACCGCGCGGGCGGCGACCTCGCTGGCGTTTTCGATGCGCCACCGGACCCAGTAGCTCGAGGTGGAGTAACCGAAGGAGAGGGCACTGCCCGAGGCCGCTTGCCACCCGCTGGCCTCGCGGGCGCCGGCGAGGTTGAGGCGGCCGGTGCGGTCTTCCAACCACTCGGCCTGGGCAACCAGCGCAATGGGGGGCGAGTCCGGCCCCCAGCGCACGGTGTTCATCGCGGCAGCCGGCGTGAGCACCGCCAGGGCAAGGGAACCCAGGACCATGCGCACCACGGCCATACACCAGCGACCGAGACCAAGCGCACGTGGAGACATGCCTCGTTATCGGCGCACCGCGATCGTGCGTTGAGACGGCAGTGCCTCGGAACGTGACCGAGTTGGGTGGCGGATGTCTCGAATTGCGGGCGGCTGGCACCGCCCCGGGTCAGGGCGCGTCGCTCAGAGGCAGCTGCGTGCGGCGATCTGGCCCTTGAGGAAGGCCCGGCGCACGGTGCCGGCGGCAATGGCGGCGGCCACGTCCTGGCTGTAGCGCTCGGCGCCGCTCAGCTTGCGCACCCAGCGGCGGTAGGGCACCACGCCCTCGGCGGCGCCGCGCAGCGAGCCCACCGCCTCGTTGGTGGCGAGCGTGACGCCG
>DASWSY010000409.1:0-5312 GCA_036402415.1 Rhizobacter sp.
CCGAGCCGGCCGAAGCGGGCGCGGCCGGCAGCCCGGCCGACGCACCCACGTCCAAGCCCGCGTCGACCGGCTACTGGACAGGCCTCGCCATCGGCGCCGTGGCCCTGCTCGTGTACTACGCGCTCCTGAGCATCTCGCGGCTCGAGATCTTCAAGATGCTGCTGGCGTCGTTCTTCCCGCTGCTCATCATGATCCTCGCGGTGCTGGGCTCGATCGTCTTCGGACTGGCCACGCCCACCGAAGCGGCGGCCGTGGGCGCGCTCGGCGGCATCCTGCTCGCGGCGGCCTACCGGCAGCTCAACCTGACGATGGTGAAGGAGTCGGTGTTCCTCACCGCCAAGACCTCGGCCATGGTGTGCTGGCTCTTCGTCGGCTCCGCCATCTTCTCGGCCGCCTTCGCGCTGCTGGGCGGCCAGGCGCTGGTGGAGGAGTGGGTGCTCGGCATGGAGCTCACCACGCTGCAGTTCCTGGTGCTGAGCCAGGTCATCATCTTCGTGCTGGGCTGGCCGCTGGAGTGGACCGAGATCATCGTGATCTTCATGCCCATCTTCGTGCCGCTGCTCGACAACTTCGGCGTCGACCCGCTCTTCTTCGGCCTGCTCGTTGCGCTCAACCTGCAGACGGCCTTCCTGAGCCCGCCTGTGGCGATGTCGGCCTTCTACCTGAAGGGCGTGGCGCCCAAGCACGTGACGCTGAACCAGATCTTCGCCGGCATGCTGCCCTTCATGGGCATCCAGATCATCGCCATCATCCTGCTCTACATGTTCCCGCAGATCGGGCTGTGGCTGCCGCAGGTGCTCTACAAGTGACCATGATGGGACGCGCGCCGATCGCCTTCTACTTCGACTTCTCGTCGCCGTACTCCTACGTCGCGTCGGAGTGGATCGGCGCGCTGGCCGCGCGCCACGGCCGCACGGTGCGCTGGCACGCCATCCTGCTGGGGGCGACCTTCCAGGTGGCCGAGCTCAAGAGCCCGGTGTCGCACCCGCTCAAGCGCGAGTATTCGATGCTCGATTTCGAGCGCTCGGCGCGCTTTGCCGGCGTGCCGCTCACGATGCCGCAGCCTTTTCCGATCGCCACGCAAAACGCGGCGCGCCTCTTCTGGTGGCTGAACGAAGCGGACGAAAGCCGCGCCGTCGCCTGGGCGCACCACGCCTTTCGCGCCTACTTCACGCGGGGCGTGAACCTCAACGACCCGCCGGCGCTCGCCGCGCTGGCGCAGGAATTCGGTTTGCCGCAGGGTGAAGCCGAGGCCGTGTGGAACGACCCGGCGTGGAAACAGAAGCTCAAGCAGGCCAACGAGCAGGCGATTGCCGCTGGCGTGTTCGGCGCGCCGTTCTTCGTGATCGACGGCGAGCCCTTCTGGGGCAACGACCGGCGGGCGCAGATGGAGCGCTGGCTGGAGAAAGGCCCGTTCTAGATCACGTCTTCTGGAGGCATGCGCGATGAAGAGAACCGCCAAGGCCCTGGTCGATGAAACGATGGCACGCGTCACCACCTACACGGTGGAGCAGGCGCGCGAGATGCACGGCCAGCCCGGTGTGCAGGTCGTCGATGTGCAAGACGTGCGCGAGCTGGAGCGCGAGGGGGTCATCCCCGCCCAGGTTCCAGAGCCCGCCACCGACACCGAGTTCGTGCTCTTCGGTGACTCGGGCTGGCATTCGGCGCAGACCACGCAGGTGCTTACGGAAACCGGCGTGGCCCACACGCCGGCGCGCGAGGGCGCCGGCTGATCGCCAGGCCGCGGTCAGGTCGCGGGGTGGCCCTTGACCTCGACGCCGCACCACGCGGCATGCGTGGTCTTTTGTCCTTCGGCGCCGCACCATGCGGCTTGCCGCTGAGTCCCGTCGGCACCGCACCAGGCTGCCTGCTGCGGGCTGGCGCCCTCGGCACCGCACCATGCGGCCTGCGGCGGCGGCGCGTCGAGACCGCACCAGGCGGCCTGCCGGGCCTGACCGTCCGCGCCGCACCACGCCGCCTGGCCCTGTGCGCTCTCGGCGCCGCACCAGGTGGCCTGCGCACCGCCGGCCTCGCCGAACTCCTGCGCATACAGCGCCTGCGTCGTCGCGAAGGCCGACTGCAAGGCCTTCGCATCGTCTTCGCCGCGCAGCCCGAAGTAGGGGTAGTGGTGCAGGAAGTAGCCAAAGATCGCCTCGCAATCCGCCGCGTACTTGCGGGTGTCGAGGATGTGCAGGTGCCAGAAGCGGTCCACGTCCTGGTCGGGTGCGAGCATCAGGTCCGGGTACTTCGCGTGCAGCGTCAGGTAGCGCCTGTAGGCGAGCGCCATGCGCTCGGCCTGTTCAGGGGTCCAGCCGTAGCCGCCGTCGTCGTGGCGCATGGCCTTGAACTTGATGGGCGTGAGGTCGAGCGCGGCGATCGCCGCGATCGTCTCGTCGAGTCGCTGAAGGTTCGGTGCAGTCGTCATGTGTCCTCCGTTGGCAAGTGCTGCACGCCCTCGACACGACGGCATGCAACCGGACCATGATGCGCGTCCCCGTACCGCGATGACCACCCCCTAGAATTGACGTATACGTCAATCGCCATCCCCGGAAGGACCATGCCCGCACTCACTTCCAAGCTCAGCCCGCGCTCCGAGGAATTCAAGGTCAACGCCAGGGCCATGCGGGCGCTGGTCGACGAGCTCAATGCCCTGCTGGAGAAGGTGGCTTTGGGGGGCGGAACGGAGCCCCGCGTGAAGCACCTGGCGCGCGGCAAGTTGCTGCCGCGCGACCGCGTCGAGATGCTGCTCGACCCCGACACGCCCTTCCTCGAAGTGGCGCCCCTCGCTGCGCACGGCCTCTACGACGGCGCTGCGCCCGGCGCCGGCGTGATCGCCGGCATCGGCAGGGTTTCGGGGGTCGACTGCATGATCGTCTGCAACGACGCGACCGTGAAGGGCGGCACCTACTACCCGATCACGGTGAAGAAACACCTGCGTGCGCAGGAGATCGCGCAGGCCAACCGCCTGCCCTGCATCTACCTCGTCGACAGTGGTGGCGCCAATCTGCCGAACCAGGACGAGGTCTTCCCCGACCGCGACCACTTCGGCCGCATCTTCTTCAACCAGGCGCAGATGAGCGCGCAGGGCATTCCGCAGATCGCGGTGGTGATGGGCTCGTGCACCGCCGGCGGCGCCTATGTGCCGGCGATGAGCGACGAGTCGATCATCGTGAAGGAGCAGGGCACGATCTTCCTCGCCGGCCCACCGCTCGTGAAGGCCGCCATCGGCGAGGTGGTGAGCGCCGAAGACCTGGGCGGCGGCGACGTGCACACGCGCTTGAGCGGCGTGGCCGACCACCTGGCGCAGAACGACACCCATGCGCTCGCCATCGCACGCAATGCGGTGGCGCGCCTCAACTGGAGGAAGCCGCAGCCGCTCGCCTGCGTCGCGCCGCGCGAGCCGCTCTTCGACGCGGCCGAACTGCACGGCGTGATCCCCACCGACACCAGGAAGCCCTTCGACGTGCGCGAGATCATCGCCCGCATCGTCGACGCGAGCGAGTTCGACGAGTTCAAGGCGCGCTACGGGCAGACGCTCGTCACCGGCTTCGCGCACATCGAGGGCATGCCCGTGGGCATCGTCGCCAACAACGGTGTGTTGTTCTCGGAATCGGCGCAGAAGGGCGCGCACTTCATCGAGCTGTGCTGCCAGCGCAAGATCCCGCTCGTCTTCCTGCAGAACATCACCGGTTTCATGGTGGGCAGGAAATACGAGAACGAAGGCATCGCCAAGCACGGGGCGAAGATGGTGACGGCGGTGGCCACGGCCAACGTGCCCAAGTTCACCGTCATCATCGGCGGCAGCTTCGGCGCCGGCAACTACGGCATGTGCGGCCGCGCCTACGACCCGCGCTTCCTCTGGATGTGGCCGAACGCGCGCATCTCGGTGATGGGCGGCGAGCAGGCCGCGAGCGTGCTCGCGACCGTGCGGCGCGACGGCATCGAGGCCCGGGGTGGCCGCTGGAGCGCCGAGGAAGAGACCGCGTTCAAGCAACCGATCCGCGACCAGTTCGAGCGCCAGGCCCACCCCTACTACGCCACTGCGCGCCTGTGGGACGACGGCATCATCGACCCCGCCGACACGCGTCGCGTGCTCGCGCTGGGCCTGAGCGCGAGCCTGAATGCGCCGATTCCGGATGCGAAGTTCGGCGTGTTCCGCATGTGAGCCGGCCAGAGCCATCACGACGAAGAGGGAGACCATGAACACCATCCGCAACTCCTGGCGACGGCCGATGCAGGGGGCGCTGCTCCTCGCGGCACTCGTCACGCTGCCCGCACAGGGCCGCGACACGCCCTATCTCCTGCCGATCCAGCCCGCGCTGGCAGGCGGCTTCGCCGCGGCGAACATCGGTACCGACGTGACGGTGAGCTTCGGCGGTGCACTCCCGGGCGGCCTGGTCGTCGTGAAGGACCCGCTGCTCGGCGAAGGGCGCTTCAATCCGCGCAGCCCGATCGACCCCACGCGCACACTCGGCCCGCCCCACACCGACGAGCAGGCCTGCGAAAAGGCCTTCGTGCTCGCCGTGGCGCAGCTGGTGAAGCAGGCTCGGGCCGCCAAGGCCACGCTCGTGGTGGGCGTGGTCAGCTTCAACAACGAGACGGTGGTGGACCGGCCCGGCGTCTACGAGTGTCGCGCCGGCTACGCCCGCACGCACGTCGACCTGCGCGGCCTGGCGGCGGTGAAGGGCGCCGACGGAGCCGTGTCCGCGGCACCGCCCTCTGCGCCCGCCGTGACCCCGGCCGCCGCCGAGGCGCCGCGCGCGGTCGCGCGCCACCGCAGCATCCCGCCGCCGGCCACGGGATTTGCGCGCAGCGACGATCTTTCGGCCGTGCCGCTCGGGGATGCAGGCAAGGCCCGCTACCTTCACTATCTCTCGCTGCCGTCGCCGAAGGCCTTCGTCATCTATGAAACGGGCGCCTGGCGCTTCTACGCGGACGACGCCGATGCCATGACCCGCGCACTCGACGCCTGCGCCAGCGAAAGCAAGGCCTGCTGGCTCTACGCGGTCGACGACCGCGTCGTCTGGAATGCCGACGTGTCGCGGCGCATCGGCAGGAGCGCGCAACTCGGCAACGAGTGAGCTTTCCCAGACGCGACACCCGGAGATGCACGCATGAGCCACCTCGACATCCAGCGCCATGGCCCGGTGGCGCGCGTCTTCCTGAACCGGCCGGAAGTGCGCAATGCCTTCAACGATGCGGTGATCGGCGAACTCACCGACGCCTTCAAGCGACTCGGCAGCGATGCCGGCCTTCGCGCCATCGTGCTCGGCGGCCACGGCAAGGCCTTCTGCGCCGGGGCCGACCTGTCG
>DASWSY010000410.1:0-4280 GCA_036402415.1 Rhizobacter sp.
CTCATCGGCCTGGAATACCTCTTCAAGCAGAGCGGCGCGATGAGCATGGCGCCCTCGCAGCTCGGGGCCTTCACGCGCAGCGACCCCTCGCAGGCGCATCCCAACCTCGAATACCACGTGCAGCCGCTGTCGCTCGACGCCTTCGGCGAGCCGCTGCACCGCCACAACGCCTTTACCGCGAGCGTGTGCAACCTCAACCCGACGAGCCGCGGCCACGTGCACCTGCGCAGCGCCTCGCCGCTCGACGCGCCGCTCATCCAGCCCAACTACCTGGCCACCGCCGAAGACCGGCTCGTCGCCGCGCAATCGCTGCGCGTCACGCGGCGCATCGTGGCGCAGCCGGCGCTGGCGAAGTTCCAACCGACGGAGCTCAAGCCCGGCCCGCAGTTCCAGACCGACGAGGAGCTCGCACGCCTGGCCGGCGACATCGGCACCACGATCTTCCACCCGGTGGGCACCGCCAAGATGGGCCCCGAGTCCGACCCGCTGGCGGTGGTCGATGCACGCCTGAAGGTGCATGGCGTGCGCGGCCTGCGGGTGGTCGATGCGAGCGTCATGCCCACCATCACCAGCGGCAACCCCAACTCGCCCACGCTGATGATTGCCGAGCGTGCCGCGGGCTGGATCCTGGCCGGCCAGTAGACGCACGGCCCGCCGGTGGACTACACCCTCTCCTTCGGCTTCACCTCGGCCATCAACCTCATCGTCGGGCTGTCGCTGCTGCTCACCTGGTGGCGCGACCCACGGCAGCTCTTCACCCGCGACCTCGGCTGGGCCTACCTCGCGCAGACCCTGGTGCCGGTGGCCTTCATGCTGAGCACACGGGCGTCGGGGCCAGTGGCCCGCGGGGCGGGCACGCTGCTGGTGGTGGTGGTGTCGGCGCTGTACGTCGGCCTGCTGATGCTCGGCAGCGCCCGCCTGGCCGGCTACACGCCCGCCCGCCGGCACATCCTGGCCCTCTTCGGCGGCCTCTTCGTGCTGGGCATCGGGCTGATCCAGATCGATGCGCGCTGGGCGCAGGCGTCGAGCGCCACGCTGCACATGGCCGCCGGCATGGTGGCGCTGGGCTGGCTGTGGCACCGCGGGCTGGCCGAACGCCTGGTGGGCGTGCTGCTGGTGCTGGTGGGCGTCAACCAGTACATCTTCGTGGTGTTCGGCGAGGCCGGGCTCGGCGTGCAGCTCGCCATCGCCGGCGTGCTGCGCCTGGTGCTGGGCCTGGCGCTGCTGCACACCGCCGTCACGCGATCGTCGGAGGAGTCGCGGCGCCTGAGGCTGCGCTTCCAGCAGCTCGTCGAACACTCGCATCAGGGCGTGGCCGTGGTGCAGGGCGAGCGGGTGCTCTACGCCAACCCCGCGCTGCTGCGCATCTACGGCTTGTCGTCGCTGGCCGACCTCAACACCTTCTGGCGCGGGCCCGCGGCGCTCACCGAAAGCGAGCGCCTCGCCTCCCGCGAGCGGCACCGCCAGGTCATCGAGGGCGAGATCCCGCAGGCCAACTGGGACGGCGTGCGCGTGCGGGCCGACGGCACGCCGATCCGCCTGCGCTTCACCGCCTGGCGCATCGACTGGGACGGGCTGCCGGCCGAGCAGGTGGTGGTGACCGACGAGACCGTGCAGCACAACGCCGCGCGCGCGCTGCAGCACCAGGCCACCCACGACGGCCTGACGGGCCTGCCCAACCGCAACGCGCTGCACGAGCGCCTGCGCCAGCTCTGCGCGCAGCCGGGCAAGCGCTTCGCGCTGCTGCTGGTCGACGTCGACCGCTTCAAGCTCTTCAACGAGGCGCACGGCCACGCGCTGGGCGACGAGGTGCTGCGCACGCTCGCCGGTGCCCTGCAGGAGGCGGTGAACGGCGACGCGCAGGTGCTGCGACTGGGCGAAGACGAGTTCGCGCTGATCGCCCCGAAGACGGAAGACGAGGCCGGCGTGCGGGCGCTGGGCGAGCTGGTGCGCGGGCGGCTGGCGCAGGCGCTGGCGGTGCCCTCGGCCAGTGGTGGGCCGCACGAGTTCTTCCTCGACGTCTCGATGGGCGCCGCGCTGCACCCGGTCGGGCCCGGCACGCCCGAGGCGCTGCTGCGGGCCGCCACCGCCGCCATGCACCGTGCCAAGGCGGTGCCCGGCACCTCGCTGCAGTTCGCCCCGGTGGGCTTCGAGCGTGGCTCGGGACAGGTGCTCGACGCCGAACAGGGCCTGCGCGCCGGCGTCAGCAAGGACGAGTTCGTGCTCTTCTACCAACCGAAGGTGGATGCCCAGAGCGGTGCGCTCGTCGGCTTCGAGGCCCTGGTGCGCTGGGACCGTCCGGGCCAGGGCCGCGTGGCGCCGAGCGACTTCATTCCCGCCGCCGAGCGCACCGGGCTCATCGGCCCGCTCGGCCGGCTGATCCTCGCGCAGGCCTGCCAGCAGATCTCACGCTGGCGCGCCGAATACGCGAGCGCGCGGCCGGTGGCGGTGAACGTGTCACCTCTGCAGCTCATTGATGCCGGCTTCCCGCGCCTGGTGGCCGACACCCTGGCCCAGCATCAGGTGCCGCCCGAGCTGCTCACCCTCGAGATCACCGAAAGCGCCGCCGTCACCCACCTGGAGCAGGCGCGCGACCAGATCCGCCAGATGCGTGAGCTGGGTGTGCGCGTGGCGCTCGACGACTTCGGCACCGGCTTTTCGTCGCTCAACCTGCTGCGCAGCCTGCCGGTGAGCACGGTCAAGATCGACCGCTCGCTGATCGAGCCGCTGCCTGCCGCCGATGCTGGGGCGGTGGTGAAAGCCATCTGCCAGCTCGCCGGCGTGCTGCAGCTCGACGTGGTGGCCGAAGGCGTGGAAACCGAAGCGCAAGCCGAGGCCGCGCGGCAGGCTGGCTGCCAGGTGCTGCAAGGCGCGCTCTATGCGGCCCCACTCACCGTCGAGGAGGCCGGAACCTGGCTGGCACGAAGCTGACGCGCAAGAGGCCTGGCGGCGATGTGCGCCGGTGCTGTTGAAAACGCCCGATTTTCGCGGCGGCATCACGCAGGGTGAGTGCACCCTCGCCGCCGCTTCTCTAGAGTGGCGCCCGCATTCAAGACACCATGTCCTCGCTCGCTGCCCTCACCGCCGGCACGGCCCTGCCGGCTGCCATCGACAACTTCATGAAGCGCGGCGCGTCCTACGGGCCGCCCCTGCCATTGAAGGAGCTGAACGTGCACGCGCCCGTCGCACCGGTGACGCTCGACAACGGCGGGGCCTACACGATCACGCTGTACAGCGGGCCGACGCTGAGCTTCTCGGTGAACGCGAAACCGGGCCGCCTGCTGGGCACCGCGTGAAGGCCGGGAGCGGCCCGCCCGCGCTGTTCAGCTCAGCCGCTTGACCAGCGCCTGTGCAAAGGCCGAGGTGCTGGCCTTCCCGCCCAGGTCGCCGGTGCGCACGTTGTCGACGTTGAGCGTGTCGCTCACCGCGCGGCGCACCCGCTCGGCCTTGTCGTGCAGCTTCACGTGGTCGAGCATCATCGCGGCGGCCAGGATCAGCGCAGTGGGGTTCGCGAGGCCCTTGCCGGCGATGTCGGGCGCCGAACCGTGCACCGCTTCGAAGATGGCGGCGTCGGTGCCGATGTTGGCGCCCGGCGCCATGCCCAGGCCGCCCACCAGCCCGGCCACCAGGTCGGAGAGGATGTCGCCGAAGAGGTTGGTGGTGACGATCACGTCGAACTGGTAGGGGTTGAGCACCAGCTTCATCGCGCAGGCGTCGACGATCACGGTCTCGAACTGGATCTTGTCCTTGTACTTCGCCTCGTAGACCTGCTGCGCCGTCTCCAGGAAGATGCCCGTCAGCGCCTTCATGATGTTGGCCTTGTGCACCACGGTGATCTTCTTGCGGCCGGTGGCGATGGCGTGCTCGAACGCGAACTCCAGCAGGCGCCGGCTGCCGGCGCGGGTGTTGATGCCGGTGGCCATGGCCACGGCATGCGGGTCGCCGTCGATTGCCACGTAGTGCTCGTGGCCGATGTACAGGCCTTCGAGGTTCTCGCGCACGACGACGAGGTCGATGTTGTCGTAGCGGCCGCCGGGAATCAGCGTGCGCGCGGGGCGCAGGTTGGCATAGAGGTTGAAGGCTTCGCGCAACCGCACGTTCGATGAGCGGTAGCCGCCGCCGGACGGCGTTTCCAGCGGGCCCTTCAGCGCCAGCCGCGTCTTGCGGATGCTGTCGAGCGTGGCCTTCGGCAGCGGGTCGCCTGCCACGGCCACGCCGCCCAGGCCGGCAACCTGCCGGTCCCATTCGAAGGGCGCGCCGACCGCATCGAGCACGGCCAG
>DASWSY010000411.1:0-4390 GCA_036402415.1 Rhizobacter sp.
GTGCGCCGCTCCGACACCCGCGCACGCGAACCCGAGCTTGCATTGAGCCGCGAATGGCTCGTCACCAACGGCATCGGCGGCTATGCCTCGGCCAGCGTGGCCGGCCTCGGCACGCGCAAGTACCACGGCCTGCTCGTCGCCGCCCTGCCCAACCCGCTCGGCCGCACGGTGATGCTCAACCACCTGGTCGAGACGCTCGTCTTCGAAGACGGCTCGCGCGTGCAGTTGAGCGGCGAAGAACGCACCGGCAGCCGACTGTCGCTGCCCGGCATCGAGCGCCTGAAGGAGTTCCGCCTGGAAGCGGGCCTGCCGGTCTGGACCTTCCAGGTCGAGGGCCACCTGATCGAGAAGAGCGTGCTGATGCCGCACCGGCAGAACACCACGCTGCTGCTGTATCGCCTGATCGACGGCAGCTCCCGTCTGCGCCTGGAGCTGCGGCCGGCCCTGCACTTGCGCCACCACGAGAGCGAGCTCAGCACCGAGCTGCAGGCCAACTACCGCTACAGCCTGGGCGACGTGCACGAGATCACCTGCGACGGCGGCCCGGCCACGCTGCGCCTGCGCGCGCACGCGCCGGAGGTTTCGTTCCAGCAGCAACCCGAGGAGCTGTCGGAGCTGCACTACCGCATCGAGGCCGAACGCGGCTACCGCCACGAAGGACGGCTCTGGAGCCCCGGCGTGCTGACCATGGCGCTGCCGCTCGGGGACTCCGTCGCGCTCGTCGCCTCGGCCGAGTCGATCACCACGATGAACGCGCTCGCGCCCGAGGAGGCGGTGGCCGCCGAACTGGAGCGACGCGCGCGCCTGTTGCGCCGCGCCCCGCGCGAGGCGCGCAGCGGCGTGGCCGCCGAACTGGTGCTGGCGGCCGACCAGTTCGTGATCACGCCGGCCGGACGCACGCGCGACGCCGCCCGCGCCTGGGCCGAGGGCGACGAGATCAAGAGCGTGATCGCCGGCTACCACTGGTTCACCGACTGGGGCCGCGACACCATGATCAGCCTGGAAGGCCTGACCTTGTGCACCGGCCGCACGCAGGAGGCGGCAAGCATCCTGCGCACCTTCGGCCAGTACGTGCGCGACGGGTTGCTGCCCAACATGTTCCCCGACGGCAGCAACGACGGCCTGTACCACACGGCCGATGCCACGCTGTGGTTCTTCCACGCGCTCGGCCGCTACCACGCCACCACCGGCGACGACGCCTTGCTCGCGCGCCTGCTGCCGACCATGGTCGACATCGCCGAGAAGCATGTGGAGGGCACGCGTTTCGGGATCGGCGTCGACCCGGAGGACGGCCTGCTGCGGCAAGGCGCCGAGGGCTACCAGCTCACCTGGATGGACGCCAAGTGCGACGGCTGGGTCGTCACGCCGCGGCGTGGCAAGGCGGTGGAGATCAATGCGCTGTGGTTCAACGCCCTGCGCCTGCTGGCCGGCTGGCTGAAGCACGCCGGCCGCGCGCGCGAGGCCGAGCTGTACGACCAGCGTGCCGACCACGTGCGCGAGAGCTTCAACCGGCGCTTCTGGTTCGCACAGGGCGCCTACCTCTACGACGTGGTCGACGGCCCGCAGGGCAACAGCGCCGAGTGCCGGCCCAACCAGGTGTTCGCGATCTCGCTGCCGCACCCGGTGCTCGACCGCAGTCGCTGGGCCGAGGTGCTCGACGTGGTGCGGCAACGCCTGCTCACGCCGGTCGGGCTGCGCTCGCTCGCACCCGGCAGCGCGAACTACGCCCCGCGCTACTTCGGCAGCCTGAAGGAGCGTGACGCGGCCTATCACCAGGGCACCGTGTGGGCCTGGCTGATCGGCCCGTGGCTCGACGCCTGGCGCAAGCAGCACCCTGGTGACGATGCCGGAGCCCGTGCCTGGCTCGACGGCCTGATCGGTCATCTGGGCGAATTCGGCCTCGGCTCGGTGGCCGAGGTGTTCGACGCCGAGACCCCCTACACCCCGCGCGGTTGCATCGCCCAGGCCTGGAGCGTGGCCGAGCTGCTGCGCCAGCTGCTGGCCACCCGGCCGGCCCCCTGAACATGGACATGAACCCCACCCCCCGCAACCCACGCAACGACGAACTGGAGCGCCAGCGCCGCGCCCTGCAGGAACGCGCGCGCCGGCTCAATGCCACGGCCGAGGCGCTGAGCGCCGAACTGGAAGCGCTGGCCCTGCAGGCCGAAGCCGTGCTGCACCGGCTGCGCGGCGGCAAGCTGCACTGAGCCCCCGGGCCGCCGGCTCTCAGGTGACGTGCCGCGCCTCGGGCAGGCGCTGGCCCACGGCCGCGAGCAGGCCGGCGAGCAGCGCCGGGTCCACCGGCTTGGTGAGGTGGTGGTCGAAGCCCGCCTTCAGGGCCTCTTCGCGGTCGCTCGCCTGGCCCCAGCCGGTGATGGCCACGAACACCGTGCGCTGCAGGGCTGGATCGGCCTTCAGCCGGCGCGCGAGTTCATAGCCGTTGAGCTGAGGCATGCCGATGTCGAGCAGGGCCGCCTCGGGCGGATGGCGCCGCGCGGTCTCGAGCGCGGCGGCGCCGTCGTGCACCACGTCGACCGCGTGGCCGGCGCCGCGCAGCAGTTCAGCCAGGCTGGTGGCGAAGTCGACGTTGTCGTCGGCCACCAGCACGTGCAGCGGCCGTGCCTCTCTCGCCGGCAGACGCGGTGGCGTGGCGCCGGCCGGCGGTGGAAGCTGCGCCGACGTCTCCAGCGGCAGGCGCACCACGAAACGCGAGCCCTGGTTGCGCCCGGCGCTGTGCACGGTGATCTCGCCGCCGTGCAGTTGCACGAGCTGGCGGGCGAGCGTGAGCCCGATGCCCAGGCCCGCGCTCCCGCGCTCCAGGCTCTTGTCGCCCTGCTCGAAGAGATCGAAGATGCGGTGCTGCAGGGCGGGCTCGATGCCCAGGCCGCTGTCCTGCACGGCCACTTCCACCAGGTCGTCCACCTTCGTCAGCGACACCGCGATGCGCCCCCCCAGCGGCGTGTAGCGGCAGGCATTGCTCAGCAGGTTGCTGAACACCTGCGTCAGCCGCGCCGCGTCGCCGGCGAGGGGCACGGTGATGCCGGGTTCCTCGAAACTGAGCGACAGGCCCTTGTCGGCCGCCAGGCCCTGGAACAGCTCGACCGTGCTGCGCAGCAGCTCCACCAGCTCCAGCCGCTCGACCCGCAGCGAGAGCTTGCCGGTGGACACGCGCGAGACATCGAGCAGGTCGTCGATCAGCCGCACCATGTGGGCAAGCTGACGCTGCAGGATGGTCATCGACTTCTCGCGCACCTCGGGCGTGCTCTTCTCCCGCCGCAGCAGCGCGAGCGCGGTGGTCATCGGCGCGAGCGGGTTGCGCAGCTCGTGCGCGAGCGTGGCGAGGAACTCGTCCTTGCGCCGGTCGGCCAGGCGCAGGCTCTGCTCGGCGCGCACGCGCTCGGCCATCTCGACCTCGAGTTCGCCGGTGCGGGCCTGCACTTCGGCCAGCATGCCGTTGAAGGCGGTGACGAGCACGCCGATGTCCTGGTACTCCGTCTCGCGGGCGCGCAGGCCCCAGGCTCGCCGGGTCATCACCTCGTGGGCCACCTGCGTCATCTCGTCGAGCGGGCGCGCCACGCGGCGCAGCAGCCGGTTGAAGAAGAGCACCGCGATGCCCAGGCCCATGAACATCACCGCCATCAGGATGAAGCCATAGGTGAGGATGCGCCCGAGCATGTCGTGCCGGCCCTCGAGGTAGACCGTGCCCACGCGCTCGTCGTCATGCCGGATCGGGTAGGCCAGGGTGAGCGACGAGCCGCTGAAGATCACGCCTTCGCGCAGCAGCGAGCCGTTCACGCTGCTGGGCAGCGGCTCCTGGCCCCTGGCCCGGAAGAAGGCGAACACACGCCCGTCCTTGTCGTAGATGGCCGCGGCCTCGATGCGCTGCTGCAGATGCAGCAGCGAGAGGTTTTCCTGGGCCGCGCGCGGGTCGTTGAAGACCAGCGCAGCGGCGCTGGTGTGGGCGATGAAGTCGGCCTGCGTGCGCATCTCCGCCGCCCAGTTGCTGCGCGAGGTGACGTATTCGTAGGTCAGCAGCGCCGCCGAGCACACCAGCAGCACGAAGAAGGTGGTGAGCAGCGAGGCACGGGTGAGCTGCGACTGCAGCGTGGTGAGCTTCACGGCGCCTTCACCACCTTGTCGGCCAGCGCGAGCAGCCGCGAGCTCAGGCGCAGGCCCGCCGCCTCGGCGGCCGGCACCGAGGCCTCGAAGCGCAGCCGGCCATCGGTCTCGACGAAGCACAGCGCAGCGCCGCGCTCCAGACCCTGCGCCAGGTCGGTGACGACGAGCACCGGGTGCGCCTTCGCCGCGGCGATCCATTCGGCGGGGCGCTTCACGTCGCGGCCCAGCATCAGCACGTGCACGCCGGCGGCCTGGCGGGGCTCCGCGAGTT
>DASWSY010000412.1:0-1508 GCA_036402415.1 Rhizobacter sp.
GGGTGAAGGCCGCGTTCAGCTCAGCGCCAGGAGCATCTCCTTCGACGGCAAGCTCGCCCCCGGCCCCGACTACAAGCTCTACCTGGCGCCGCAGTTCGTGGAGACCGAGGCCGAGTTCCAGCGGCTCAAGCCCTCGATGCTGCGCGTGGGCGACGTGCGCAACTTCGAGCGCTTCGTGCTGGCGCTGCCGCCCGGCACCGAACTCACCCGCTACAACACGGTCGTCATCTGGTGCGAGACCTTCAGCCAGTTCATCACCGCCGCCACCTACCGGTGACGCGGCGCTGAAAAGAAACGAAACACAACGATGCCGGCGTGAAAGGACGCCTGCACCGTGCAGGCCGACCATGCCCTCATGTGCAACACGTCTGGAAAGGACACGACATGGGAACCTGGTTGAAACGCGCCTTCATCGGCATCTTCGGTGTGTCGCTGCTGGCCGGCGGGCTGGCGGCCTGCTCGCACCAGCGCCACCACGGCTATTTTGGCGACCGCGCCACCGAGGCCGAGCGGGCCGAGAAGCGGGCCCGCATGGTCGAGAAGGCCAGCCGCAAGCTCGACCTCGACGCTGCCCAGACAGCCAAGCTCAAGGTGCTGGCCGACACCCTCGAAGCGCAGCGCAAGACCCTGAAGGCCAGCGGCGGCGATCCGCATGCGGAAATGAAGGCGGTGCTGGCCGGCAACCAGTTCGATCGCGCGAAGGCGCAGGCGCTCGTCGACGCGAAGACGGGTGCGATGCGCAACGCCTCGCCGGCGGTCATCAATGCCGCCGCCGACTTCTACGACAGCCTGAAACCCGAGCAGCAACAGAAGCTGCGCGAGGTGCTCGACCGATGGGGGCACCACCGCGGCTGGCGCGGCTGAAGCGCCGCGGGGTTTGTGTCAGCATCGCGGCCCATGCACCGCATCCTGCTGATCGACGACGACGAGGACCTGGCCGCGCCGCTCGCGGCCTACCTGAAGCGTTTTGATCTGGTGCTCGAACACGCCGCGCGGCCGAGCATCGGCCTCGCCATCCTGGCCGAACAGCGTCATGACGCGGTGATCCTCGACGTGATGCTGCCCGAGATGGACGGCTTCGAGGTGTGCCGCCGCATCAGGCACGACAGCGACATTCCGGTGCTCATGCTCACCGCGCGCGGCGATCTGACCGACCGCGTGGTCGGCCTGGAGCTGGGCGCCGACGACTACCTGCCCAAGCCCTTCGAGCCGCGCGAGCTGGCGGCGCGCCTGCAGACCATCCTGCGCCGCTCGCGCGCCGGCAACGGCCACGCCGACGCCACGAAGGCGCAGAAGCTCGCCTTCGAGGGCCTGACCATCGACCTGCAGCGCCGGGAAGTGCAGCGCACCGCGGACGGCCGCCACGAACTGCTCGACCTCACCGGCACCGAGTTCGAGCTGCTGGTGCTGCTGGCGCGCGAGCCCGGCCGGGTGTTCACGCGCGACGAGATCCTCAACAAGCTGCGCGGCCGCGAGGCCGATCTCTACACCCGCGCCGTCGACATCCT
>DASWSY010000413.1:0-2063 GCA_036402415.1 Rhizobacter sp.
GGAGATCCGGCAGACGGCCCAGAGCGCGCGCTCGATCAAGGTGGTGGCGCTCAGCCATGTGCGCGGCCCGGCACCGGTGGCTCAGGCGCTCTACGAAGAGACACCCGAGAGCATCGCCCGCCGAGAAGAGGCGGCCCGCCAGCGCCGCGAAACACCCGAGCCGGCCCTCGCCATCGAGCAAGGCCGCCCGACCAAGCGCGACCGCCGCAAGCTGGCCGACTGGGATCGCTGGAGCGCCTCGATCGACCCCGACTGACGTCGCCGGTGAGCGCGTCCGCGAGAAAAAGTTTCATCTTCAGCTCTTGAAAACTGCGGGGCATGACCCAGATGCCCCGCTTCGACAGGTAATCCGACCCATGCAGAACACGGACAACAACGCCCAGGACGCGGCCGCCACCGGCGCCGCCGACACCTCCACCCCGGCCGCCGCCGAAGCCTCCGCGCCCGCCGCCGCCGATCAACCTTCCCTCGAAACGCGTCTGGCCGACATGTCCGACGCCTACCTGCGCGCCAAGGCCGAGGCGGAAAACATCCGCCGCCGCGCCGAGGAAGAAGTCTCCAAGGCCCGCAAGTTCGCCGTCGAAGGTTTTGCCGAAAGCCTGCTGCCGGTGAAAGACAGCCTCGAAGCGGCCATTGCCATCCAGGCCGCCACGCCCGAGCAGTTGCTCGAAGGCGTGCACGCCACGCTGCGCCAGCTCTCGCAGGCGCTCGAGCGCAACAAGGTGATCGAGATCAACCCGCCGGCCAGCACGAAGTTCGATCCTCACCAGCACCAGGCCATCAGCGTGGTGCCCGCCGACCAGGAGGCCAACACGGTCGTGACCGTGCTGCAGAAGGGCTACCTGATCGCCGACCGCGTGCTGCGCCCGGCGCTCGTGACCGTGGCCGCGCCCAAGTAAAAGATCCACAAGCGTGCGGCCCTTGAAAAAGCACGCAGTTATCCACAACTCGAGAACAACCGAAATTCAGTCCAACGGACTTCAGGAGTAAAC
Source organism: Rhizobacter sp. (assembly GCA_036402415.1). Taxonomy (GTDB): domain Bacteria; phylum Pseudomonadota; class Gammaproteobacteria; order Burkholderiales; family Burkholderiaceae_C; genus Rhizobacter. The sequence continues at coordinate 993 of DASWSY010000413.1, forward strand.
GAACATGGCAAAGATCATCGGCATCGACCTCGGCACCACCAACTCGTGCGTGGCCATCATGGAGGGCAACACCACCAAGGTGATCGAGAACAGCGAAGGTGCGCGCACCACGCCCTCGATCATTGCCTACCAGGAGGACGGCGAGATCCTCGTCGGCGCCTCGGCCAAGCGCCAGGCCGTCACCAACCCGCGCAACACGCTGTACGCGGTGAAGCGCCTCATCGGCCGCAAGTTCACCGAGAAGGAAGTGCAGAAGGACATCGACCTGATGCCCTACAAGATCTCGGCCGCCGACAACGGCGACGCCTGGGTCGAGGTGCGCGGCCAGAAGCTCGCCCCGCCGCAGATCAGCGCCGAAGTGCTGCGCAAGATGAAGAAGACCGCCGAGGACTACCTTGGCGAGCCCGTGACCGAAGCCGTGATCACGGTGCCGGCCTACTTCAACGACAGCCAGCGCCAGGCCACCAAGGACGCCGGCCGCATCGCCGGCCTGGATGTGAAGCGCATCATCAACGAGCCGACCGCCGCCGCACTCGCCTTCGGCCTGGACAAGGCCTCCAAGGGCGACCGCAAGATCGCGGTGTACGACCTCGGCGGCGGCACCTTCGACATCTCGATCATCGAGATCGCCGACGTCGACGGCGAGAAGCAGTTCGAAGTGCTCTCCACCAACGGCGACACCTTCCTCGGTGGTGAAGACTTCGACCAGCGCATCATCGACTACATCATTGCCGAGTTCAAGAAGGAGCAAGGCGTCGACCTGTCGAAGGACGTGCTCGCGCTGCAGCGCCTGAAGGAAGCGGCCGAGAAGGCCAAGATCGAGCTGTCGAACAGCTCGCAGACCGACATCAACCTGCCCTACGTCACGGCCGATGCCTCGGGCCCGAAGCACCTGAACATCAAGCTCACGCGTGCCAAGCTCGAAGCCCTGGTCGAAGACCTGATCGAGCGCACCATCGCGCCCTGCCGCACCGCCATCAAGGACGCCGGCGTCAGCGCGAGCGACATCGACGACGTGATCCTGGTCGGCGGCATGACCCGCATGCCCAAGGTGCAGGACAAGGTCAAGGA
>DASWSY010000414.1:0-4518 GCA_036402415.1 Rhizobacter sp.
GAAGACCTTCCGCAACAACAAGAACAACGAGGCCTTCCTCGACCGCATCTACATCGTGAAAGTGCCGTACTGCCTGCGCGTGAGCGAGGAAGTGCGCATCTACGAGAAGCTGCTGCGCGGCTCGTCGCTCTCGCAGGCGACCTGCGCGCCGGGCACGCTCAAGATGATGGCGCAGTTCGGCATCCTCACGCGCCTGAAGGAGCCGGAGAACTCGTCGCTCTTCTCGAAGATGCTGGTGTACGACGGCGAGAACCTCAAGGACACCGACCCGCGCGCGAAGAGCTACCAGGAGTACCGCGACTACGCCGGTGTCGACGAAGGCATGAGCGGCATCTCGACGCGCTTCGCGTTCAAGATCATCTCCAAGGTCTTCAACTTCGACTCCACCGAAGTCGCCGCCAACCCGGTGCACCTGATGTACGTGCTCGAGCAGCAGATCGAGCGCGAGCAGTTCCCGCCGGAGGTCGAGCAGAAGTACCTGGCGTTCATCAAGGAGCACCTGGCGACGCGCTATGCCGAGTTCATCGGCAAAGAGATCCAGACCGCCTACCTCGAGAGCTACAGCGAGTACGGCCAGAACATCTTCGATCGCTACGTGACCTACGCCGACTACTGGATCCAGGACCACGAGTACCGCGACACCGACACCGGCGAGGTGTTCGACCGCTCGGCACTGAACGCCGAACTGGAGAAGATCGAGAAGCCGGCCGGCATCGCGAACCCGAAGGACTTCCGCAACGAGATCGTCAACTTCGTGCTGCGCGCGCGGGCCAACAACGCGGGCAAGAACCCCGTGTGGACCAGCTACGAGAAGCTGCGCACGGTGATCGAGAAGAAGATGTTCTCGAACACCGAGGAGCTGCTGCCGGTCATCAGCTTCAACGCCAAGGCGAGTGCCGACGAAGCCAAGAAGCACGAGGACTTCGTCACCCGCATGGTCGCGAAGGGCTACACGCCGAAGCAGGTGCGCCTGCTGTGCGAGTGGTATCTCCGGGTTCGCAAGAGCTCCTGACAGCGAGGTCCCTGATTGGCTAGCTCCGGAAAGGCCAGCATGCTCCAGCAGATCATCGACAGACGGCTCGCTGGGAAGAACAAGTCCATCGGCAACCGTGAGCGCTTCCTGCGCCGTCACAAGGACCAGATCCGCGAGGCGGTGAAGCGCGCGGTCGATGGGCGGGGCATCCGCGATCTCGCGCAAGGGGAAGACATCCACATCCCCAAGCGCGACATCGCCGAGCCGGTGTTCGGCCATGGCCAGGGCGGCAAGCGCGAGATGGTCCACCCCGGCAACAAGGACTACGTGCGTGGCGACCGCATCGAGCGGCCGAAAGGCGGCGGGGGCGGGGGTGGTGGTGGGCAGGCGAGCGATTCCGGCGAGGGGGACGACGACTTCGTCTTCCACCTCAGCAAGGAAGAGTTCATGCAGGTCTTCTTCGACGACCTGGCCCTGCCCAACCTCACACGCACCGTGCTCGCCGAGACGCCCGAGTACAAGACCCACCGCGCCGGCTACAGCAGCGACGGCACGCCCAACAACCTGCACGTGGTGCGCAGCATGCGCGGCGCCATCGGCCGGCGCATCGCGCTCGGCAACGAGTCGCGCCGCGAGCTGCGCGAACTGGAGGCCGAGCTCGACGAGCTGAAAGACAAGCCCGGCTTCGATGCCAGGGTGGCCGAGCTGACCGAGCGCATCGCGGCCCTCGAGGCCCGCCTCGCGCGCATCCCCTACCTCGACCCGATCGACCTGCGCTACCGCAGCCGCGTGCGCGTGCCGGTGCCCACCAGCAAGGCGGTGATGTTCTGCCTGATGGACGTCTCGGGCTCGATGGACGAGGCGCGCAAGGACCTGGCGAAACGCTTCTTCATCCTGCTCTACCTCTTCCTGACGAGGCACTACGAGAAGATCGACATCGTCTTCATCCGCCACCACACGCAGGCGCAGGAGGTCGACGAGCACAACTTCTTCCACTCCACCGAGACCGGCGGCACCGTCGTGTCGAGCGCGCTCGTGCTGATGGAAGAGATCGCGAAGGCGCGCTACCCCACCAGCGAGTGGAACATCTACGGCGCGCAGGCGAGCGACGGCGACAACTGGCACCATGACAGCGGACGCTGCCGCGAGCTGCTGGCCAACAACATCCTGCCGCTGTGCCGCTACTTTGCCTACGTGCAGGTGGCCGAGGAAGAGCAGAACCTGTGGGACGAATACGCCACGCTGGCGGCCGACGCGAAGGACTTCGCCATCCGCAAGGTGACCGAGGCCTCGCAGATCTACCCCGTGTTCCGTCAGTTGTTCAAGAAGGAGGGGGCCGCGACATGAGCAGTCCGATCGACGCACCCTGGGGCGAAGAGCGACGCAAGGAACAGTGGTCGGTGTCGCCGCGCCGCCGCGCGAGCGATCTCGTGGCGCCCAAGCGCACGCACGAGCCACTGCCCTCACCAAGCGACTGGTCGTTCGAGCTGATCGAGCGTTACCACGAGATCATCAAGGCCACCGCCGAGCGCTACGGCCTCGACACCTACCCCAACCAGCTCGAGATCATCACCGCCGAGCAGATGATGGACGCGTATGCCTCGGTGGGCATGCCGGTGAACTACCGCCACTGGAGCTACGGCAAGGAGTTCATCTCTACCGAGAAGAACTACAAGCGCGGGCACATGGGCCTCGCCTACGAGATCGTCATCAACTCCAACCCCTGCATCAGCTACCTGATGGAGGAGAACACGATGGCGATGCAGGCCCTCGTGATCGCACACGCGGCCTACGGCCACAACAGCTTCTTCAAGGGCAACTACCTCTTCCGCATGTGGACCGATGCGGCGTCGATCATCGACTACCTGGTCTACGCCAAGAACTACGTCGCCGAATGCGAGGAGCGCCACGGTCTCGACGCGGTGGAGGAGCTGCTCGACAGTTGCCACGCGCTGATGAACCACGGCGTCGACCGTTATCGCCGCCCGAGCCGCAAGTCGCTCGCGCAGGAACTCGCCGACCGCAAGGACCGCGAGGCCTATGCGCAGCAGCAGGTCAACGAGATGTGGCGCACGCTGCCCCGCAAGGCCGAGAAGGCGACCGAAGAAGCGGCCGCACGCCGCTTCCCCGAGGAGCCGCAGGAGAACCTGCTGTACTTCATCGAGAAGAACGCGCCGCTCCTGGAGCCCTGGCAGCGCGAGATCGTGCGCATCGTGCGCAAGATCGCGCAGTACTTCTACCCGCAGCGCCAGACGCAGGTGATGAACGAAGGCTGGGCCACCTTCTGGCACCACAAGCTGCTCAACACCATGTACGACGACGGGCACCTCTCCGACGGCATGATGATCGAGTGGCTGAAGTCGCACACCAACGTCGTCTACCAGCCCAAGGTGACGGATCGCCACTACAGCGGCATCAACCCCTATGCGCTGGGCTTCGCGATGTACACCGACATCAAGCGCATCTGCGAGAACCCGACCGAGGAAGACCGCCACTGGTTCCCCGACATCGCGGGCAAGGACTGGCTGGAGACGCTCGACCACGCCATGCGCAACTTCAAGGACGAGAGCTTTGTCGGCCAGTACCTGTCGCCCAACCTGATGCGCGAATTCCGCTTCTTCTCCATCCTCGACGACGAGAAGGACGAGGAGCTGGAGGTCTCGGCCATCCATGACGAGAGCGGCTACCGCCGCGTGCGCGAGGCGCTCTCGCACCAGTACGACCTGGGCGCACGCGAGCCCAACATCCAGGTGTGGAACGTCAACCTGCGCGGTGACCGTTCATTGACGCTGCGCCACGCGCAGCACAACGACCGGCCGCTGCACGAAGGCGCCAACGAAGTGCTCAAGCACGTGGCGCGGCTTTGGGGCTTCGGCGTGCACCTCGAGAGCGTGAACGGCGCCGGTGAAGTGCAGCGCCGCTGGTCGGTGACGCCCCCGTCGCACTGAGCTTCTCGCGGGCGGCGGCGGCAGCCGTCACGCCGCGCACTGCTCACCGTTCAGTGCGTGCGGAACGAGCCGGTGGTCGTGCGACGCGCAGGCTCTGGCGCCGTCTCACGCAACACCGGCTGCGGGCGCATGCCGAGGGCGATGGGCGGCATCCCCAAGGCCCGGCGCATCTCGGCGAGCGACTTCTCCTGCTGCTCGCTGATCGAGGCGCGTTGCGCATCGAGCTTCAGCGATTCCGCGAGTGTCAGCGTGCGCGTGCGGGCCAGGCGCTCGGCGAGGAAGCTCTGCCACGCGGTCGCCTGCGGCACCAGCTGCTCCAGTAGCGCGTTCTGACGCTTGAAGGCCGGCTCGCGCAGCTCGGCGGTCAGCGTCGTGAAGCGGTGGGTGCACGGGCAGGTGATCGCGTTCAGCTGGTTGACGAGGAAGTTCTTGCGATCGGGCAGGAACACGTCGTGCAGCGCCGGTGAGAGCGCGTGGCCCTGGTTGCTGGCAAAGGCCGGGGTCGAGAGTTCGGTCAGTGGCGCCGGCATGGTCTCCACATGCACGAAGTTGCCAAGCGAGTTGGGCCAGGTGGTGACGGTGGTGCCGGTGGGCGTG
>DASWSY010000415.1:0-5387 GCA_036402415.1 Rhizobacter sp.
TGCCCAGCATCAGCGCGCTCCTGCCAGTTTCTGGGATACCCGCAAGCGGGTGCGCTGAAGCAGCGCCAGATGCTGATCGAAACGGACGATGCGTCGGCAGCGGTAGCGCTTCAGATACCCCGTCATCACACGCTCCCGCGCCGCAGACAGGCGCTCGATCCCGGTGCGGTGCAGTTCCAGCGCCTTCTTGTAGATGAAGAAGCGGAAGTCGTCGACCAGGGCGGAGCCGATGGTGGCGCGCCGACGCTTGAAGAAGGCCAGCAAGCGCAGGCGATCGGCGATCGATTCGTGGCGGCTGTCGTTGGTGGCATGCAGGCGGTAGGTCATCAAGGGTTCGACGATCCACACCATCGCGCCGCGCTCCACCACCCGCAGCAGCCAGCTCACGTCGGAGTACTTGCCCTCGGCAGGATCGAAGCGAAGCCCTTCGATGGCGGCCCGCGCGTACACGTACCCCGGGAAGGGCGCGATGCCGATCTGGTAGCGCGAGAAGTAATGCGCCGCAAGTTGGCCCGCATCGCGCACCAGGTGCTCCGTGCCACGGGTGACGAACGACAGGCGCCGCGGCCGGCCGTCCTCGTCGATCCAGGCGTTCACGCCGATGGCGGCCACCTCGGGGTGCCTTGCCAGGACCTGCATCACACGCTCCGCATAGGTGGGGGCGAGCAGGTCGTCGTCGTGGAACAGGCAGACATGGGTGGCGGTGGCTTCGCGCAGGCACAGATTGAAATGGTCGAGCGCCTTGAGGTGAGGTGATCGAAAGCGGTACTCCACCTGCGGAAACTCCGCCTCCACCATCGCCTTCGTCCTGCCATCCGTCGAGTTGTCGGAGATGACGAGTTGGAACCGCCGGTCCGTCTGCGCGAGCGCCGACTGGATGGCCTGCCGCGCCAGTTCGGCGCGGTTGTAGCAAAGGATGTAGAGCTGCAGCGTGGCGCTCACTCAGGACTCCGCGCGGGCGTCGAGCACCCGGAAACTCTCGTCGATCACCCGCTGGGGCGGCAGCGCCTCCAGGCACGCGCTGCGGCTGTCGCGGTGGTCTTCGCAACCGGCCCGGCCGCAGGCGATGCAGTCCTGCGCGGCCTGCAGCACGATCACCTTGCGCGCCGACTGTTTCGGTTGCGCACGTTCCCATGGCGCGGTGGGCGGGGCGCCCTGTGGCCACGGGCCCCAGCGCACGGGGTTCGTCGGGCCGAAGACGGTGACCACCGGCGTGCCGGTCGCGGCCGCGAGGTGGGTGATCGAGGTGTCGGGGCCGATGTAGAGCGCGGCCTTCTTCAGCAGCGCCGTCACCTGGTTCAGGTTGAGCTTGCCCGACACGTCGAGCAGCGCAGGCGGGCTGCCCAGGTGTCGCACCGCGGCCACCTGCGCCTGGTCGACCTCGGAGGCCGCACCGGTCAGCACGACCTGCTCGCCCCGGGCCAGGAGCGCCTGGATCACGTCGGCGAAGTACTTCACCGGCCACTGCTTGTAGCGCCACATCGAGGGCACGTGCACCACCACCGGCTTCTCGCGCAACTGGACGAGCAGGTCGGGCGGCAGGTCCTGAGGTTGCGGTGGCGTGATGTCGACGCTGGCTGGCGGCGCGCCCCAGGGCGAGAGCAGCGCCAGCTTTTCCAGCACGGTCGGCGTGCCGTCGTCATCGATGGTGACGGTGTGCTGGCTCAGGAGCTTCTTCCACCAGGCGATCGACGCCCGCTGGGGCACGAGGCTGCTCCTGAGCCCGGCGGCCGCCCAGCCGTACAGGTGGGCGCGGTCGCTGGCTTCGGCCACCAGCGCCAGGTCGTAGCGTCGCCAGAGGCGCGGCAGCAGCGCCTTCGCCTGCCGCCAGCCCGAGCCTGCCGGCACCTCGATGAACTCGTGCACCGACGGGTTGCCGCGCAGCATGCCCAGCGTGCCGGCAAAACCCAGGACGTCGACCTGCGCCTGCGGCCAGCGCTCCTTGGCCGCCTGGATCAAGGGCGTGGTCAGCAGCACGTCGCCGATCTGGCGCGTCACGATGACGATGACGCGGCCGAAGGGGCCGCTCGCAATCTTCACGTCGCCCTGCCCTACATCAGCACGATGTCGTAGGCCTCGGGCGAGCCACCGGTCTCGGCCGTGAGCGAGATGGGCTTGCCGATGAAGTCCGACAGGCCGGCCAAATGCTGGCTTTCCTCGTCGAGCAGCATCTCCACCACTGCCGGCGCCGCGACCACGCGGAATTCGCGCGGGTTGAACTGCCGCGCCTCGCGCAGGATCTCGCGCAGGATGTCGTAGCACACGCTGCGCGGCGTCTTCACCTGGCCCTTGCCTTCGCAGGTGGGACACGGCTCGCACAGCATGTGGGCGAGCGACTCGCGGGTGCGCTTGCGCGTCATCTCCACCAGGCCGAGCTGCGTGAAGCCGCTCACGGTGATCTTGGTGCGGTCGCGCGCGAGCTGCTTGCGCAGTTCGCCGAGCACCTGGGCCTGGTGCTCCTCGCGCGTCATGTCGATGAAGTCGATGATGATGATGCCGCCGAGGTTGCGCAGGCGAAGCTGGCGGGCGATGGCCTGCGTGGCCTCGAGGTTGGTCTTGAAGATCGTGTCGTCGAAGTTGCGCGCGCCCACGTAGCCGCCGGTGTTGACGTCGATGGTGGTGAGCGCCTCGGTCTGGTCGATGATGAGGTAGCCGCCGGACTTCAGGTCCACGCGCCGGGCGAGCGCGCGCGCGATCTCTTCGTCGATGTTGTAGAGGTCGAAGATCGGCCGCTCGCCCTTGTAGTGCTGCAGCTTGTCGACCGAGCCCGGCGTGAACTCGGCGCCGAAGGCGACGAGCTGGTCGAACTGCATGCGCGAGTCGATGCGGATCGACTGGGTGCTGTCGTTGGTCAGGTCGCGCAGCACACGCTCGACCAGGCTCAGGTCCTGGTGCAGCAGGGTGCCGGCGGGCGACTTGAAGCTCTTCTCGCGGATCGCGCCCCAGGTCTTGCGCAGGTAGGCGATGTCGTCGGCCAGCTCTTCGTCGGTCGCATCTTCCGCATTGGTGCGCAGGATGAAGCCGCCGCCGTTGTAGGGGCTGCCGTCTTCGAGCTTGCCCGCGAGCGCGTTCATGCGGGTGCGAAGCTGCTCGCGCAACTCGTGCGAGCCGATCTTCTGCGAGATGCCGATGTGGTCGTCCTGCGGCAGGAAGACGAGCATGCGGCCGGCGATGCTGATCTGCGTCGACAGGCGCGCGCCCTTCGTGCCGATCGGGTCCTTGATCACCTGCACCATCAGCGTCTGGCCCTCGAAGACGAGGCGCTCGATGGGTGTCTGCGGCGCCGAGTCGTTGCGGTTGCCGTTGCTGGCCCCGTTGACGTGCACATCGGCCACGTGCAGGAAGGCGGCGCGCTCCAGGCCGATGTCGATGAAGGCCGACTGCATGCCCGGCAGCACGCGGGCCACACGCCCCGCGTAGATGTTGCCGACGAGACCTCGCTCCAACGTGCGCTCGACGTAGAGGTCTTGCACCGCGCCGTTTTCGACCACCGCGACGCGGGTCTCCTGGGGCGCCCAGTTGATGAGGATGTCTTGCATGGAGGACGGGTCTCTTGTCGTCGAACGACGTGCGTCCTTCAGAACCGCACGCGCGCTTGTCTCAGCAGTTGCGCCGTCTCGTACAGAGGCAAACCCATGATACCGGAGTAACTTCCGTCGATATGGGCGATCCACGCGGCCGCGGCGCTCTGGATTGCATAGGCGCCAGCCTTGCCGAAGGGCTCGCCGCCGGCCACGTAGGCCTCGACCTGCGCGCGGGTGAGTTCGGCGAAGCGCACGTGCGAGACGTTGACGGCGAGAGCGGAACGTCGGCCCCAGGCCACGGCAACGGCCGTGATCACCCGGTGCGTCGTGCCCGACAGCAAGGACAGCGTGTTCGCCGCGTCGGCCGCATCGGCCGGTTTGCCGAGGATGCGGCGGCCGAGGGCCACGGTGGTGTCCGAGCACAGCACCGGCGCCGTCGGCAGGCCGCGCGCCTTGAGCCGCTGGACGGCCGCGGCCAGCTTGGCGCGCGTCACGCGTTCCACATAGTCGCGCGGCAACTCTCCGGCCTGCTCGGCCTCGAGCGCCTCGGCGTCTTCCTCGGGGCCGGGCAGCAGAAGCTCATGCGCCACGCCGATCTGCTGCAGCAGTTGGCGCCGGCGCGGGCTTTGCGAGGCGAGGTAGACGAAGGCGTGCTTCATTCGCGGTGGTATGGGTGGTTCACCATCACCGTCCAGGCCCGGTACAGCGCCTCGGCCACGAGCACGCGCACGAAGGCATGCGGCAGGGTGAGATCGGACAGGCGCAGCGTCTCGTCGGCCGTCTGCTTGAGCGCCGGATCGAGGCCGTCCGGGCCACCGATGAGGATCGCCGCATCACGCCCGTCGCGTTGCCAGGCCTCCATGCGGGACGCGAGCTGCACCGTGGTGACACGGTCACCGCGCTCGTCGAGCACGATGCGGCGCACGCCCTTGGGCAAGGCGGCCTCGATACGCGTCGCTTCGGCGGCCATCAACTGCGCCGCGGTCTTGCTGCCGCGCGTCTCGGCCTTCACCGCCTTGAGCTCCAGCCGCATCTCGGGCGGGAATCGTTTGGCGAAGTCCTCGTAGGCCGTGTCGGCCCACGCGGGCTGCCGCTGGCCGACGGCGACCAGGAGCAGCTTCACGCGCGCGACGCGGTCTTCTTGGCTGCGGGCTTCTTGGCGGCAGGCTTCTTGGCCGCCACCTTCTTCGCGGCCGGCTTGCCGGCAGTCGTCTTCTTCGCCGCGTTGGTCGACTTCTTCACGCCGACGACCCGCGTGACGGCCGCCTTGCCGGTCACGGGCTTCTTGGCCGGGGCCTTCTTCGCGGTGGTCTTGCCGGCCGCCTTCTTGGCAGGGGCCTTGGCGGTGGCTGCCTTCTTCGCCGGCGCCGTCTTCTTCGCCGCCGCCTTTTTCGCCGCCGGCGCAGCATCGTCTTCAGACGCCTTCACGAGCCTCACCGGCCCGGTGTCGATCTTGAGCTTGACCGGCTTGCCGCCCCAGATCTCTTCGAGGTGGTAGTACTCGCGAATGGCCGGCTGCATCACGTGCACCACGGCCGAACCGCAGTCCACGATGATCCACTCGCCGTTGTCCTCGCCCTCGGTGCGCGGCACCCCGAAGCCCTTGGACTTGACGGCATCTCGCACACTCGCGGCCAGCGCCTTGGTCTGTCGGTTCGATGTGCCCGAGGCGATGATCACGCGCTCGAAGAGCGGCGAAAGGTGCTCGGTGTCGAAGACCTGGATGCCCTGGGCCTTCACGTCTTCCAGTCCATCGACGATGGCGCGTTGCAGTTTGCGGATGTCCATTCAGCTCCTGGGGTTGCCTCGGTAGAGGCGGTGTTGGTCAATATAGCTCGCGACGGTGGCAGGCACCAGATCGGT
>DASWSY010000416.1:0-4026 GCA_036402415.1 Rhizobacter sp.
AGCTGCAGGCCTTCGCCTTCGAGGTGGTACTTGCCGTCCTTGTAGAACTCGCTGGCGGCGCAGTCGAGGCCGATGGCGATGTGTTCGCCCGGGGTGTAGCCGGCCTTGTCGATGGCTTCCAGGATCATCTGGATCGCCGCCTCGTGGCTGGCCACGCTGGGCGCGAAGCCGCCTTCGTCGCCGACGGCGGTGCTCATGCCCTTGGCGTCGATGATCTTCTTGAGCGCATGGAACACCTCGGCGCCATAGCGCACCGCCTCGCGGAAGCTCGGGGCGCCCACGGGGATGATCATCAGCTCCTGCAGGTCGAGGTTGTTGTTGGCGTGTGCGCCGCCGTTGATGACGTTCATCATCGGCACAGGCATCTGCATCGCGCCCGAGCCACCGAAGTAGCGGTACAGCGGCAGGCCAGACTCTTCGGCCGCGGCGCGGGCCACGGCCATCGAGACGGCCAGCGTGGCGTTGGCGCCCAGACGGCTCTTGTTCTCGGTGCCGTCGAGGTCGATCAGCGTGCGGTCGAGGAAGGCCTGCTCCGACGCGTCGAGGCCGAGCACGGCCTCGCTGATCTCGGTGTTGATGTGCTCCACGGCCTTGAGCACGCCCTTGCCGAGGTAGCGGCCCTTGTCGCCGTCGCGCAGCTCGATGGCTTCGCGCGAGCCGGTGGATGCACCCGAGGGCACGGCGGCGCGGCCCATGGTGCCGCTTTCCAGCAGCACGTCGCATTCGACGGTCGGGTTGCCGCGGCTGTCGAGAATCTCGCGGCCGACGATGTCAACGATGGCACTCATCTATCTTCCTCTTGGCAGTTTTGGTGGATTCTGTGGAATCGGCGATTGTCGTCCGAGGCCGGTTACACGCCGTCGACAACGATCATGCGCATGATCCCGGCGCCCTCGCGCAGGGTGCGGGCGTGGGTGTAGGTCTCGCTGGCGTAGAAGGCCTTCGCCTTCGCGCGGTCGGCGAAGCGCAGCACGATGATGCGGCTGGGCGTCCACGGGCCTTCGAGCACTTCGAACTCACCGCCGCGCACCAGGATCTCGGCGCCGTGCTCCTGCATGGCTTTCGTCGACCACTCCCGGTACTTCGCCATTTTCTCGGCGTCGGTCACGGTCACGTCGGCAATGATGTAGGCGCTCATCGGGGACTCAGCAGGAGAAGTCGTTTTCGAGCAGCGGCTGCTGCTTGATCACGCGGTCCAGGGCGACGAGTTGTTCGAGCAGCGCCTTCATGTGCTTCAGCGGCACGGCGTTCGGCCCGTCGCTCATCGCGTTCTTCGGGTCGGGGTGCGTTTCCATGAACACACCGGCCACACCCACCGCGATGGCGGCACGCGACAGCACCGGCACGAACTCGCGCTGGCCGCCGCTGCTGGTGCCCTGGCCGCCGGGCAGCTGCACGCTGTGCGTGGCGTCGAACACCACCGGCGCGCCGGTCTCGCGCATGATCGCGAGCGAGCGCATGTCGGAGACGAGGTTGTTGTATCCGAAGCTCGCGCCGCGTTCGCAGGCCATGAAGTTGTCTTCGTTCAGGCCCTTGGCCTTCGCCGCCGCACGTGCCTTGTCGATCACGTTCTTCATGTCGTGGGGCGCGAGGAACTGCCCCTTCTTGATGTTGACCGGCTTGCCCGATTGCGCCACCGCGTGGATGAAGTCGGTCTGGCGGCACAGGAAGGCGGGGGTCTGCAGCACGTCGACGACCTTGGCCACTTCGGCGATCTCGGCTTCGCTGTGCACGTCGGTCAGCACCGGCACCTTCAGCTCGCGCTTCACCTTGGCGAGGATCTCCAGGCCTTTTTCCATGACCGGGCCACGGAAGGAGGTGCCCGACGAGCGATTGGCCTTGTCGTAGCTGCTCTTGAAGATGAAGGGGATGCCGAGGGCGGAGGTGATCTCCTTCAGCCGGCCGGCCACGTCCATCTGGAGCTGCTCGGACTCGACCACGCACGGGCCCGAGATCAGGAAGAAGGGCTTGTCCAAGCCCACGTCGAATCCACAAAGCTTCATGCCGCCACCTTCTGCTTGCTGCGCGAGGACTGATGCGCCAGTGCTGCCTCGATGTATGACTTGAAGAGCGGATGGCCGCCCCAGGGCGTCGACTTGAACTCGGGGTGGAACTGCACGCCCATGAACCAGGGGTGCACGTTCTGCGGCAGTTCGACGATCTCGGTCAGCTTCTCGCGCTGGGTGATGGCCGAGATGACCAGGCCCGCTTCGGTGAGCTTGTCGAGGTAGTTGACGTTGGCCTCGTAGCGGTGGCGATGGCGCTCGGTCACGACGTCGCCGTAGATCTGATGCGCCAGCGTGCCGGGCTTCACGTCGGAGCTTTGCGCGCCCAGGCGCATCGTGCCGCCGAGGTCGGACTGGGCCGTGCGTTTCTGGATGGAACCGTCGGCGTCTTGCCACTCCTCGATCAAGGCGATGACCGGGTGCGGCGTGTCGGGCTCGAACTCGGTGCTGTTGGCGTTGGCAAGGCCGGCCTTGTGGCGCGCGTATTCGATGGTCGCGACCTGCATGCCCAGGCAGATGCCGAGGTAGGGGACCTTCTGTTCGCGCGCGAACTGGGCGGTGAGGATCTTGCCTTCGACGCCGCGCTTGCCGAAGCCGCCGGGCACGAGGATGGCGTCGAAGCGCGAGAGCTGGCCGACGTTGGCTTCGGTCAGCGTCTCGGAATCGACGTACTCGATGTTGACCTTGGCGTGGTTGTGGATGCCGGCGTGGCGCAGGGCCTCGTTGAGCGACTTGTAGGAGTCCGACAGGTCGGTGTACTTGCCGCACATGCCGATGGTGACGGTGCGCTGGGGCTGCTCGACTTCGCGCACCAGGTCGTCCCAGCGCTTCAGGTTGGCCGGCGGCGTGTTGATGCGCAGCTTGTCGCAGATCAGCCCGTCGAGCCCCTGCTCGTGCAGCATGCGCGGCACCTTGTAGATGGTGTCGGCGTCCCACACGGAGATCACGCCCCACTCCGGCACGTTGGTGAAGAGCGAGATCTTGGAGCGCTCTTCGTCCGGGATGGCGCGGTCGGCGCGGCACAGCAGCGCGTCGGGCTGGATGCCGATCTCGCGCATCTTCTGCACGGTGTGCTGCGTGGGCTTGGTCTTGAGCTCTCCGGCGGCGGCGATCCAGGGCACGTAGGTGAGGTGCACGAAGGCGGCGCTGTTGGGGCCCATGCGCAGGCTCATCTGGCGCACGGCTTCGAGGAAGGGCAGGGATTCGATGTCGCCCACCGTGCCGCCGATCTCGACGATGGCGACGTCAACCGCCTGGTCGGTGCCGATGCCGGCCCCGCGCTTGACGAATTCCTGGATCTCGTTGGTGACGTGCGGGATCACCTGCACCGTCTTGCCGAGGTAGTCGCCGCGGCGTTCCTTCTCGAGCACGCTCTTGTAGATCTGGCCGGTCGTGAAGTTGTTCGACTTCTTCATCTTGGTGGTGATGAAGCGCTCGTAGTGGCCGAGATCGAGGTCGGTTTCAGCGCCGTCGTCGGTGACGAACACCTCGCCGTGCTGGAAGGGCGACATGGTGCCCGGGTCGACGTTGAGGTAAGGGTCCAGCTTGATGAGCGTGACCTTGAGGCCGCGCGATTCGAGGATCGCCGCGAGAGACGCTGCCGCGATGCCCTTGCCCAGCGAGGACACCACACCGCCGGTGACAAAGACGAACTTGGTCATTGCTGTGGCACTTGCGTGCTGCAAATGCTCTGGTGGTAAAGCGCGATTATAGGCGTGGCCCCGGGGCACACGTCCCTGCGCCAAAGGGGGTCAACGCCGGGTGCTCAGGCTTCGACGGGTGACCGCAGTTCGGCGAGCACCTTGAGCCAGCGCAACACCTCGGCCGAGGTCTCGTCGGGTCGCTCGAACGGGAAGAGGTGCTCGCCTTCGATCCACGACACACGGCCGTTGGCCAACCGCTCGGTGGCGTGCATGCCCACGCGCTTCACCTCGGTCGACTGCGTGCCACCGATGAAAGCCAGCGGGTGCCGCAGGGGGTGGCGGCGCAGGAAGCCGGGGATGTCGTGCGCCAGGGTGTT
>DASWSY010000417.1:0-2568 GCA_036402415.1 Rhizobacter sp.
CTCGACTGGGCCGGCCTCATCCTGAAAGAAGACGCGCGCCCCTCGTCGGGCCAGGTCGACCACCTTGGCGAGCCCTGGGCCGTGCCGTTGGCCGAAGCCCGGCTGTCCACCTTCCTCGCGTCCGACAAGGACAACAATGCCGACGACGAAGGTCCCGAGGCCTTCCTGTCCGGTTCCATCACCGACGCGCAATCGCGCTTCAACTTGCGCAACCTCGTCGACCCGAAGTTCGAGATTTCGAAGGACGACCTCGGCGCACTGCGCCGCTTGTGCGAAAACGTGAACATCGCCGTCAGCGTGGCCGACCTGCTGGCCAACGGCATGAAGGCGGCCTACACGCCCGCCGGCGCCACCACGGCGGTTGCCGACCCCCCGCTGCAACCCAAGCGCCTCTCGCAGCTCACCTGGCTCGGCGTCGACGCCCAGGCCCTCGCCCGGCTGGAACCCTACGTCGTGCTGCTGCCCACCGAGACGCCGATCAACGTCAACACCGCATCGCGAGAGGTCATCGCCGCCGTCATCCCCGGCTTCAACGTCGGCGATGCCGAGCGCATGATCCAGTACCGGCAGCGCACACCGTTCAGGAAGCACCAGGACATCCAGCAGTTCCTCCCCAGCGGTACGCCGGCCGAGAGAATGGGCAAGGTCGACATCGCCACCCGCTACTTCGAAGTGCGCGGCCGCCTGCGCCTGAACGACCGCGTGCTCGAACAACGCTCGCTTGTCGAGCGAAACCAGCGCACGATCACCGTGCTCAGCTCCGAGCGCATCAACTCCACCGACCGCGAGCGCTGAATGACAGCCGCAGGAATCACTACAACAAAGCGTCGCAAGCTGTTGATTCGGGTAGGTTTGTACGGTCGTGCAGTTTTATTTCCGTTACTCTCCCGCCTTGTATGAGCACGCTCGTCGTCCAGATCCCCCCGCGCCCGCGCTTGCAGGCGCGCGAGCCTGCGTCCGCCCATGAAAGCAGCCTGAGCACCGAGTACGCCTATGTGCTGAGCCCCGACGGGCTGGCCATCTCGGCGCAGGGGCGTGCGCCGCTGTCGCTGGTGCCCAAGGCTGCAAGTGCCGTCGCCGTGCTGGCCGATGCCGACGTGAGCTGGCATCGCATCACATTGCCCAAGGCCCCGGTAGCGCGTCTGCCCGCCGCGTTGGTGGGGGTGCTCGAAGACGCGTTGCTCGAAGAAGCCTCTACCGTGCACATCGCCGTGGCCCCCGGCGCCACGGCAGGCGAGTCGACCTGGGTGGCCGTGGTCGACCGCGCCTGGCTCACGGCCGAGCTGGCCGCGCTGGAGAAGGCCAACATCTTCATCGACCGCGTGGTGCCGACCTCGTGGCCCGACGAGCCGCCTTCGGGCCACTTCGCGGAGCTGGGCGATCCGTCTCAGGGCGCCTCGCTGACCTGGGCCCATGCCGATGGTGTGGTGCAACTCAACCTGCAGGGCTCGCTCGCCCGCTCGCTGCTGCCCAACCCCTTGCCGGAAGGTGCCCGTTGGAGCGCCACGCCGGCCACTGCTGCGGCTGCCGAACGTTGGCTCGGCGTGCCAATGACCGTCATGGACGCCCCCCAGCGCGCGCTGCAGGCGTCGCGTTCGCTGTGGAACCTGCGCCAGTTCACCCTCGCCCGCAAGAACCGCGGCACGCGGGCCCTGCGCGACCTCTGGCGCCAGTTCCTCACACCGGCCTGGAAGCCGGCACGTTATGGGCTGGCCACGCTCATCGTGGTGCAGCTCGTCGGCCTCAACCTCTGGGCCGGCCACCAGAGCCGCACCGTGAAGGCCAAGCGCGACGCCATGGTCACGCTGCTCAAGCAGACCCATCCGCAGGTGGGCGCCGGCGTGCTCGATGCCCCGGTGCAGATGCGCCGCGAAACCGACACGCTGCGGGCCACGGCCGGGATTCCGGGGGAGACCGACCTGGAGCCCATGCTCGCGGCCGCCGCCAGCGCCTGGCCCGGCGACCGCCCGCCCGTCGACAACCTGCGCTACGAACCTGGCCGGCTCACCCTCTCGGCCGCAGGCTGGAGCCCCGACCAGCTCGCCCAGTTCAGCAACCAGCTCAGGCCGCGCGGCTGGCAGGTCGAATCGCGCGACGGCCTCGTGACCCTCAGCCGCGCCACCGCCGGCATGCCGACAGGACGACCGCTGTGACCCGCTCTGCACCCAAGCTCCCCGCACCGCTGGCCGCCTTGCGCCAGGAAGCCCGGCAGAAATGGGCGACCCTGCCCCCGCGCGAGCGCCTCGGCCTCACGCTCGCCGGCGTGACCGTGGGCATCGCGCTCGTCTGGATGGTCGGCGTCAACCCGGCCCTGCGCACCTTGCGCGAAGCGCCCGCCCAGATCACGACGCTGGACCTGCAGCTCCAGGACATGCAGCGCATGGCCGCCGAAGCGCGCGAACTGCGCGGCGCGGCTCCGGTCCCGGCCACGGCCGCGGCCCAAGCGCTGAAGTCGGCCACCGACCGGCTGGGCGACAGGGCCCGCCTCAACCTGGTGGGCGACCGTGCCACCGTCACGCTGAACGGCCTCACCGGCGAGGCCTTGCGCGCCTGGCTGACGGAGGCCCG
>DASWSY010000418.1:0-4246 GCA_036402415.1 Rhizobacter sp.
TTCTTCCAGAACTCGCTCGTCTCGGTCTCCAGCGGGTCCATCACGACCAGGTACTTCAGCTTGGCGAGGCCCGCCGACAGCTTCTTCTTGTTGGGCACCGCCGCAAGCGGGTTGAAGCCCTGCACGATGAAGCCGTTGACCTTGCCCTGGTGCATGCGCTCGAAGATCGCGAGGATGTCGTAGGCGGTGTCGCGCTTGGGCATCCAGTGGTAGCCGAAGTCGTTTTCCTTCGTGGCGGCGTTGCCGTAGTAGGCCTTCATCAGGCTCGTGTGCCACTTCGGGAAGTTCTGCGTGAACGTCATCTGGTTCGGGCGCAGCGGCTTGCCGGTGCGTGCGGCCAGGTAGGTCGCACGGTCGACGTCGGCATCGGTGGGCGCCGAGAGGTAGCCCGAGAGCACCTCCGAGTAGGCGCACATGTCGGTGATGCCCTGCACGTTGGCGTGGCCGCGCAGCGCGTTGATGCCGCCGCCCGGCCGACCCATGTTGCCCAGCAGCAGCTGGATCATCGCCATCGCGCGGATGTTCTGCGAGCCCACGCTGTGCTGCGTCCAGCCGAGTGCATAGCAGATGGTCATCACCTTGTCGGGCGTCGAGGTGGCGGCCAGCATGTCGGCGATCTTCAGGAACTGGTCCTTCGGCGTGCCGGTGATCTGGCTCACCAGCTCCGGCGTGTACCGGGCGTAGTGCTTCTTCATCTGCTGGAACACGCACAGCGGGTCCTGCAGGGTCTCGTCGACCAGCACGTACCCGTCAGGGCCGACCTGGTAGCCCCAGCTCGACTTGTCGTAGCTGCGCTTGGCCTCGTCGTAGCCGCTGAAGTTGCCGTTGTCGAACTTGTACGCGGGCTTGGTCAGGAACGACGCGTCGGTGTTCAGCTTGACGTAGTCGAGGTGGATCTTGTTGTTCGACAGCAGATGGTTGATCACACCGCCCAGGAAGGCGATGTCGGTGCCCACGCGGATGGGCGCGTAGACGTCGGCCACCGCCGCGCTGCGCGTGAAGCGCGGGTCGACGACGATCAGCCGCGCCTTGCGGTGCTGCATCGCCTCGGTCACCCACTTGAAGCCGCAGGGGTGCGCTTCGGCGGCATTGCCGCCCATGATCAACACCAAGTCCGTGTTCTTGATGTCGGTCCACGAGTTGGTCATCGCTCCGCGACCGAAAGTCGGGCCCAGACTGGACACCGTCGGCGCGTGTCAGATACGTGCTTGCGTATCGAGTGCGACCATCCCCAGGCCGCGTGCGACCTTGACGGACAGATAACCGGATTCGTTCGACGACGCCGAGCTGACCAGGAAGCCGGTGGTGTTCCAGCGGTTCACCGTGATCTGCTTGCCGTCCTTCTCGATCGTCTTGACGAGGTTGGCGTCGCGGTCGGCCTTCATGTGCTTGGCCACGCGGGTGAGCGCCTCGTCCCACGAGATGCGCTTCCATTCGTTGGCGCCGGCCTCGCGCACCTGCGGGTACTTCACGCGGTTGGGCGACTGGATCATGTCGATCACGCCGGCGCCCTTGGGGCACAGCGTGCCGCGGTTGACGGGGTGATCGGGGTCGCCCTCGACGTGCACGATGGTCGACTTGACGTTCTTCGCCCGGTCGCCGAGCGTGTACATCACGAGTCCGCAGCTCACCGAGCAGTAGGGGCAGGTGCTTCGGGTTTCTGTCGTCCTGGCCAGTTTGAAGCTGCGCGTGTCGGCGAGGGCCGCAGTGGGCGAGAAGCCCAGTGCGACGAGGCTCGACCCGACCAACCCTGCTCCGCTGACCCGGAAGAAGTCCCTCCGGTTCATGTCCATGGTTCGATCTCCTCAGAGCGCCAGACCCGCAAGGCAACCGATTGCCCGACGGCAGGTGCGGGCCTATTTGACAGTTCGAACCCCCGCCTCTCACTAGGGCGATCCCTTAGCGGCGGCAGCACTGCGCGCGGATCTCACCGAAGCGTCAGGAGGCCTTCACTTCTCGATCAGCCACTGGATCACGAACTTCGCCACGAAGCCGAGCAGCCCCAACCCGAGCGCCAGAAATAGCACGAAGGTGCCGAATTTTCCGGCCTTCGACTCCCACGCGAGCTGGCCGATGATGAAGACCATGTAGAGCATGAAGGCGCCGACCCCGAAGGTGAGGCCGAAGCCCGCGATCTGCTCTTCGCTGAAGCCGAACATCAGCGTTCTTTCGTGAGCGACGAGGGCCACCCGGATTCGCGCGCCGGCCAGTGCTCCACGTCGACGAGGTCGCGGTACGCATGCCAGCTCGCGTGCCCGAGCATGGGCATCACGAAGACGAGGCCGATGAAGAGGGAGGCGAGGCCAAGCGCGGTGAAGAGCGCGATCAGCAGCGCCCACAAGGCGAGCGGCAGCGGGTTGGCGAGCACCGCGCGCCAGCTCGTCAGCACCGCCTGCATCAGGGTGACGCGGCGGTCGAGCAGCAAGGGCATCGCCACCACGCTTGACGCGAAGATGGGCGCGGCCAGCACACCCCCGAGCGCGAGCCAGGCTTCGAAGAGCCAGCCCTGGCGATCGAGCACCACATGGCGCACGAAATCCATCGGCTGCAGGATGGGCACCGGCGCCGTGAGCGTGATGAGCGCCGCCGAGGTCAGCACCCAGCCGGTGCCGGCGAGCGCCAGGCCAATGCCGAAGCGCACCAGGCTCCAGTAGTCGGCACCGAACTTGTCGAGGTGGTCGCGCTGCCAGTGCACCCAGGTGTCGAACACCACCCGCAGCGTGGCAGGCTCGCGCCGCTCGAGGGCGCGGCTGAGCGCGTAGAGGCTCGTGGCGAGCACAGGGGCCACCAGCAGGAAGCCGGTCATCGCCCCGGCAAGCAGCCAGAAACGGTCGTGCGCCACCGCCACGATGAGCCCACCGCCCAACGCGAGCACGAGGCCATGCGCGAAGCTCAACCAGCCGATGCGCGCCATGTCGCGCCACGCGAGCACCAGCCACACCAGCGGTTGGCCGAGCGGGATCGTGCGAACGGAAGGCAGCGGCCGATAGCGTGGGTTCATGAGCTGCCGCCAGTCTAGGCAGATGACGGCCGCAGCCCTTGATCCAGCGCAGCCGCCGGCCCTCTGGCCTGCATCGCATGAACATGCGATCCCCTCACGATCGAGGGATACAAGCCCGGCGATCCGTCGCCTTCACTGCTCTGTTCTACGGGAGACGAACCATGAAGGCCAAACACACCGCCACCCTCACCCGGATCCGCCAGACCTGCTGCCTGGGCCTGCCCAGCCGCCAGTTCATGCCGATGGTGATCGCGCAGCTGCGCGAGATGATTCCCTGCGCCGTCGGCCAGTTCGCCTGGTCCAGCGAGACCGGGCGCATCACCAACTTCTGGTCCGACACCTTCATGCCGCGCCGGCTTGCCTGGATCGTGTTGCACCACAAGCGCTACGACGAGGACTCGGGCAACAGCTTTCGCGACATCGTGCTGTTCGGAGACCTCACCGGAAATGCGAAGCGCATGTGGGCGCGCGGCTTCGAGCACAGCGGCACCTACGCCGCCGTCTTCAAGCCCTACGGCTACAAGTGGATGCTCGACGGCGTGGTGCGCGACGGCCAGCGACCCTATGGCTGCTTCGCCCTCATCCGCCGCGACACCGACCCCGCCTTCACGCCCGACGAAGAAGCCCTGCTCGCGCAGGCCCTGCCCTACGTCGCCCATGCGATGAAGGTGGAAGCGACACGCCCCTCTCGCTTCGTCAGCAGCGGCCGCTCGGCGCTCGTGGTCTGCCGCGCCGACGGCGAGGTGCTCGAATGGTCGGCCCGTGCCCACGAGCTGGCGGTGTATGCGCTGCTGGGCGACCTCAACCTCGATGCGCGCGTCGGGCGCGCCGACAACACGCGTGCCGATTTCACCGACGTGCAACCCGCGCTCGCCGCCGTGGTTGCCGAACTGGGCACGCGCCTGCGGCAGCACGACACAGACGACATGCCGGCGCTCGTGCGCCGCAACGACTGGGGCGAGTTCGTCTTCCGCGCGTACCCGCTGGAGGCGGCCCGCGGCGAGCGAAGCCGACGCATCGGCGTGTTGATCGAGCAATGCGTGCCGATCGAGGCGCACCTGCTCGCCCGCGTGAACGCCACCGGCCTGTCGAACCGCCAGAAGGAAGTGGCCCTGCTCAGCGCCCGCGGCCTGCCCAACGCGCAGATCGCGCGCCAGCTCAATCTCACGCCGCAGACGGTGAAGGACTACTTCAAGGAGATCTACGCCCGCCTGCAGATCAACAGCCACCAGGAGCTGCTGCAAC
>DASWSY010000419.1:0-5034 GCA_036402415.1 Rhizobacter sp.
GCGCTATGCGCCCCACGTCACGCTCGTGGCGCAGAAGGTCGACGCCTCGCTGACCGCCTTGTGCGAGGGCAAGGCCTCGGCCACGCGCGAGGCGCTGGGCGTCACCTGGGACCGCCATGACTACGGCCACACCGCGATCGCCGCGCGGCTCTCGGCCGATGCGCCCCACCACCACACCGCGCGCCAGTGGTTCCGCCGGCCCGACGTGCTGGCGCTGCTGCCCTTCGATGCGCCGCAGCCGGGCCAGTCGCACGCGCTCGTGTGGTCGATGCCCGACGCGCGCGCCCAGGAGCTGATGGCGCTCGATGGCGCGGCCTTCGAGCAGGTGCTGAACGAGGCCACCGGTGGCGCCTGCGGCACGCTGCGCCTGGCAAGCGAGCGGGCCGCCTGGCCGCTGATGCTGGCGCGCGCGCGCACCTGGTGCGGGCCCGGCTGGGTGCTGCTGGGCGACGCGGCGCACGTGGTGCACCCGCTCGCCGGCCAGGGCCTGAACCTCGGCCTCGCCGACGTGGCGGCCCTGTCCGACGTCATATCGCAACGCGAAGCCTGGCGCGAGCCGGGCGACGCACGCCTGCTGCGCCGCTACGAGCGGCAGCGCCAGGCACCCACGATCGCCATGGGCCAGCTCACCGACGGCCTGTTGCGCTTGTTTTCACACGAGCAGCCAGCCTTGCGGGAACTCCGCAACCGGGGCATGACTCTCGTCAACCACCTTCCACCGCTCAAGCGCTGGCTTGCCTCGCGCGCGCTCGGTTCCTGAAAGAGATGCCCATGTCGACCTCCCTCCTTTCGCGCGCCGTCCGCACGACGCTCACGCTGGCGCTCGGCGCCGCGCTCTCGCACACGGCTTTCGCCGACGAGGCGGCCATCCGCAAGACGCTCCCCGAGCGCCTGCCCTCGCTGCCGCCGATCGACGAAGTCAGCAAGACGCCCATCCCCGGCATCTACGAAGTGCGCATCGGCACCGAGATCCTCTACTCCGACGAAAGCGGCAACCACGTCTTCCAGGGCCACCTGATCGAGACCAAGACGCGCACCAGCCTCACCGAGGCGCGCATCAACAAGCTCACCGCCATCGACTTCGCGCAGCTTCCGCTGAAGGACGCCATCGTCTGGAAGAACGGCACCGGCGCCCGCAAGATCGCCGTCTTCGCCGACCCGAACTGCGGCTACTGCAAGAAGTTCGAGCAGGACCTGCAGAAGATCAAGAACGTCACCGTCTACACCTTCCTGCTGCCGGTGCTGGGCGGCGACTCGCCGCAGAAGTCGGACAACATCTGGTGCTCCAAGGACCAGGCCAAGACCTGGCTGTCGTGGATGCTCGAAGGCAAGACGCCGCCGCGCTACATGGGCGCCTGCGCCTCGCCGGTCGAGCGCAACCTGGAGTTCGCGCGCAAGTACCGCATCAACGGCACGCCCGCGATCATCTTCACCGACGGCACGCGCATCCCCGGCGCGATCGACGCCGAGAAGCTGGAGCAGCAGCTGGTCGCCAGCGCCGCGAGCACCCGGCCGGGCCTGACCACCAAGCCTTCCGCGAGCAACTGAACGCCGGATCGATGGTCACCTACCGCATCGAGATCGCCGACGCGCACGCCCATCTCTTCGCCGTCACCGTCACCATCCCGCAGCCCGCCGCCGAGGAGCGGGTGAGCCTGCCGGCGTGGATCCCGGGCAGCTACCTGGTGCGCGAGTTCGTGCGCCACCTCTCGGGGCTCACGGCCGTGCAGGGCGGGCGCGAGCTGCCGCTGCGGCAGCTCGACAAGGCGACCTGGGCGGTGCCCTGCAGCGGCCGCGGCGCACTCACGCTGCGCTACCAGGTCTACGCCTTCGACACCTCGGTGCGCGCCGCCTACCTCGACGCGCAGCGGGGCTTCTTCAATGGCACGAGCGTCTTCCTGCGCGTGCATGGCCGCGAGACGCTGCCGCAGCGCCTGGAGCTCAGGTCGCTGCCCAAGGGCTGGAAGGCGGCCACGGCGCTGCCCGCGGTCAAGACCGATGCGCGCGGCCAGGGCGTGTACGAAGCGGCCGACTATGACGAGCTGGTCGACCACCCGGTCGAACTCGGCGACTTCTGGCACGGCGAGTTCAAGGCGGCGGGCGTGGCGCACGAGTTCGTGGTGGCCGGTGCCTTGCCCGACTTCGACGGCCAGCGCCTGCTCGACGACACCCGCCGCATCTGCGAGGCGGCGATCGCCTTCTGGCACGGCCGCAAGAAGACCTTCTTCAAGCGCTACGTCTTCATGCTCAACGCGGTGGACGACGGCTATGGCGGCCTGGAGCACCGCGCGAGCACCGCGCTCATCGCCTCGCGCCGCGACCTGCCGCAGCGCAGCCGCCGCGATGCGAAGGAGCTCCCCGACGGCTACGTCACCCTGCTGGGCCTCATCAGCCACGAGTACTTCCACACCTGGAACGTGAAGCGCCTGCGGCCGGCCGAATTCACCCGCTACGACTACACGCAGGAGAACTACACCGAGCTGCTGTGGTTCTTCGAAGGCTTCACCTCCTACTACGATGACCTGCTGCTGGTGCGCACCGGCCTGATCGACGAGCCGCGCTACCTCAAGCTCGTCGCCAAGACGATCAACGGCGTGCTGGGCATGCCGGGCCGCCACGTGCAGAGCGTGGCGCAGGCGAGCTTCGACGCCTGGGTGAAGTACTACCGCAGCGACGAGAACACGCCCAACAGCACCATCAGCTACTACACCAAGGGCTCGCTGGTGGCGCTCGCGCTCGACCTCACGCTGCGGCACGAAGGCCGCGGCTCGCTCGACGACGTCATGCGCCTGCTGTGGGAGCGCAGCGGCGGCGGACCGGTGACCGAAGCCGACATCGCCGCGGCGCTCGCCGAGGTGGGCGGCCGGTCCTACGAGAAGGAACTCAAGGCCTGGGTGCACGGCACCGACGACCCGCCGTGGCGGCTGCAGCTCGCGCGCGCCGGCGTCGACTGGGCACAGCAGACGCCGACCGTGGCCCAGCGCCTGGGCCTGCGCGTGTCGGAAAGCGCGCTCACCGGCATCAAGGTCACGCACGTGCTGCGGGGCGGTGCCGGCGAGGCGGCCGGCCTCGCGGCCGGCGACGAGCTGCTGGGGGCCGACACCTGGCGCCTGCGCCGCCTCGACGAACTGCCGCGTCTGCTGAGCGAGCGTGGCCAGGTGCAGTTGCTGGTGTCGCGCGACCAGCGCCTGCGCACGCTGGACCTGGCGCTGCCGCCTGCGCCCGACGCCGGCGCGGTGTCGTTGACCCTGGCCGGCGCCGACAAGACGCCGCCGGCCGCCATGGCGCTGCGGCGCGCATGGCTCGCCGCCTGAGGGGGCTGTCCGCGCTGCGCGTGGGCGCGGTGCTGGGGCTGGTGCTGCTCGTGTCGATGGTGCACCTGGGCGTGGCCGGCTGGATCGGCGAGCAGGTGGCTGCGTTCGACCTTGCCGAACCGGTCATGCAGCGCATCGAGGTCGCCTACGTGCGCGAGATGCCCTTCACCGCGCCGTCCCCCCGGGCCGCGCCCAGGCCCGCCCCGCCGGCCCGGCGCCCCACGGCGCCCGCTGCACCCGAGGAGGCCGCCTCTGCGCCCCCTGTCGAGCCCGAGCCCGCGTCGGCGCCCGCCTCTGCCGACGCTGCCTCGGCACCCGAGGCACCGCCCGTGCTCGCCGCAGCCTCCGCGCCGGAGTCGGCGGCCAGCGCCCCGGCGGTCTTCGAATGGCCGGAGACCACCCGCCTGCGCTACCTGCTCACCGGCCATGTGCGCGGCGAGGTGCATGGCCAGGCGCAGGTGGAATGGATCCGCGCCGGCTCGCGTTACCAGGTGCACCTGGACGTGCAGGTGGGCCCGTCCTTCGCGCCGCTCGCCACGCGCCGCATGAGCAGCGAGGGCGAGATCACGCCCGAGGGCCTGGTGCCGCAGCGCTACGAGCAGGAGACGCGGCTCGCCTTCGACGGCCCCTACCGTGCCAGCATGCGCTTCGATGGCAGCCGCGTGTGGTTGTCCAACGGGCGTACCGTGCCCCAGCTTCCCGGCGTGCAGGACACGGCGAGCCAGTTCGTGCAGCTCGCCTACCTTTTCGACCGCGAGCCGCAGCGCCTGCAGGTCGGTGCGGTCGTCGAGGTGCTGCTTGCGATGCCGCGCAACGTGTCGCCATGGGTCTACGACGTGGTCCAGGAGGAAGTGCTCTACACCCCCTTCGGCGAAGTGCCGGCCTACCACCTCAAGCCGCGCCGTGAGCCGCGTGCCGGCGGTGACCTCGTCACCGAACTCTGGATTGCACCGCAGTTGCGCCATTTGCCGATACGCTTCGTGATCCGCCAGGACGCCGAGAACCACGTCGACCTGATGCTCGACCGGCGGCCCGAACTGGCTGCCCCCGAACCCTCCTCTAGCACCCCACGATGACCCACGAATTCATCCTCACCGAGCTGCGCGGCAGCGGTCCCCTGAAAGCCGGCCTCATCACCCTCAACCGGCCCAAGCAGCTCAATGCGCTCAACGACCGCCTGATGGACGAACTGGGCGCGGCGCTGCTGGCCTTCGACGCCGACGAGGGCGTCGGCTGCATCGTCATCACTGGCAGCGAGAAGGCCTTCGCCGCCGGCGCCGACGTCGGTGCGATGGCCAAGTGGGGCTACATGGACGTCTACAAGAGCGACTACATCACCCGCAACTGGGAGACGATCCGCAGCATTCGCAAGCCCGTCATCGCCGCGGTGGCCGGCTTCGCGCTCGGCGGCGGCTGCGAGCTCGCGATGATGTGCGACATCGTCATCGCCGCCGACTCGGCGAAGTTCGGCCAGCCCGAGATCAAGCTCGGCATCATTCCCGGCGCCGGCGGCACCCAGCGCCTGCCGCGCGCGGTGGGCAAGGCCAAGGCGATGGACCTCGTGCTCACCGGCCGCATGATGGACGCGGCCGAGGCCGAACGTGCCGGCCTCGTCTCGCGCGTGGTGCCCGCGGCCGAACTGCTCGACGTGGCGCTCGCGGCGGCGCAGACCATCTGCGAGTTCAGCGGCCCGAGCGTGATGATGGCCAAGGAGTGCGTG
>DASWSY010000420.1:0-6619 GCA_036402415.1 Rhizobacter sp.
CGCTGGAAGAAAGCCTCAGGCGCAAGTACCCGGACGTCCACTGGCGCGGCGTCGTGCCACGGCCGGAGCTGGTCAAGGTCTATAGCGCGGCCGATGCCTTCGTCTTTCCGAGCTGCTCGGAAACCTTCGGCCTGGTGATGCTGGAGGCCATGGCCTGCGGCACGCCGGTCGCCGCCTTCCCGGTGCCGGGCCCTCTGGACGTGGTGGCGCCCCGGCACGACGGGCACGATGGCGGCGTGTTGCACGACGATCTGCGCGTGGCGTCGCTCGCCGCGCTCCAGATCCCGCGCGAAGCGGCCCGCCGGCGGGCCCTGCAGTTCGACTGGACCGCGGTGTGCCACCAGTTCGTCGGCCACCTCGTGCCGGCCTGTCACACGAGCGCCGACGCTGTCATCAAGGCTGTCACCAAATCGTCGCAAAACCTTCATAGACTGGCCTGATGACTCCGGCGCCCATAACAAGAACCGTGGCCCTGCTCAACCGCGAAAGCTCCATCCTCGCCTTCAACCGCAGGGTGCTCGCGCAGGCGCGCCGGGACGACGTGCCCTTGCTGGAGCGGCTTCGCTACATCTGCATCGTCTCGTCGAACATGGACGAGTTCTTCGAGGTGCGCTTCGCCGACTACATCGAGGCTGCGCGCCAGCCGGGGGCGGGGGTGTCGAACCGCGACCTGGAGGCGGTGGCCGCCGACGCCCACCGCCTGATCGACGACCAGTACCACTGCTTCAACGACGAGGTCATGCCCGCGCTTCAGCGAGAGGGCATCCGCATCCTCAACCACGGCGAGCGCAACGACGCGCAGCGCCGCTGGGTCGACAACTTCTTCCAGCGCCAGGTGCGGCCGCTGCTCGTGCCCGTGGGGCTGGACCCGTCGCACCCCTTCCCGCAGGTCGCCAACAAGTCGCTCAACTTCATCGTGCGCCTGGGCGGGCAGGACGCCTTCGGCCGCGAGAACAGCATCGCCATCGTCAAGGTGCCGCGCGTGCTGCCGCGGGTGATCCGCCTGCCCGACGACATCGCCGGCGGCGGGCAGAGCTTCGTGCTGCTCACGAGCGTGATCCGCGCGCACCTGGCGGAGCTCTTCCCCGGGCGCGAGGTCGAGGCGTTCTCTCAGTTCCGGCTCACGCGCGACTCCGACCTCGCGGTCGACGAGGAAGACGTGGTCAACCTGCGCCAGGCGCTGCGCTCGGGCCTCACCACCCGCCACTTCGGCCAGGCGATCCGGCTCGAGGTGGTCAACACCTGCCCGCCGGAGCTGTCGGCCTTCCTGCTGGCGCAGTTCGCACTGCCCGAGGCGGCGCTGTACCAGGTCAATGGCCCGGTCAACCTGGTCCGGCTCAACGCGCTGATCGACGCAGCCGAGGCACCGCACCTGCGCTTCCCGCCGCACGAGGCCTCGTGGCCGCGCCGGTTGTCGCGCGATGAATCCATCTTCAAGCACCTGAGCGAGGTGGGCGACGTGCTCATGCACCACCCCTACCAGTCCTTCGAGCCGGTGGTGCAGTTCCTGCGCGAGGCGGTGGAAGACCCCGACGTGCTGGCGATCAAGCAGACCATCTACCGCACCGGCAGCGAGTCGCCGCTGATGGATCTGCTCATCGAGGCTGCCCGCCGCGGCAAGGAAGTGATGGCGGTGGTGGAACTGAAAGCCCGCTTCGACGAAGAGGCCAACATCAACTGGGCCGAGCGCCTGGAAGCCGTGGGCGCGCAGGTGGTGTACGGCATCGTCGGCCTGAAGACGCACGCCAAGCTGTTGCTCGTCACGCGCCGCGAAGGCGCGCGCCTGCGCCGCTACGCCCACCTCTCGACCGGCAACTACAACCCCAAGACCGCGCGGCTCTACACCGACGTGGGCTACCTCACGGCCGACCCCGAGCTGACCTCCGACGCCGATGCCGTGTTCCAGCAGCTCGCGAGCCTGGGCAAGACGCGCCCGATGAAGCAGCTCCTGCAGGCGCCTTTCACGCTGCACAAGCAGATGCTCAGGCTGGTGGAGCAGGTGGCCCAGGCCGCGCGCGAGGGCAAGCCTGCCCGCATCGTCGCCAAGGTCAATGCGCTGACCGACGTGCCGTTGATCGATGCGCTCATCGCCGCCAGCCAGGCGGGGGCGAGCATCGACCTCATCGTGCGCGGCGCCTGCATGCTGCCGCCCGGCATCCCGGGCCTCACCGACCGCATCCGCGTGCGCTCGGTGGTGGGCCGCCTGCTCGAGCACTCGCGGGTGCTGTACTTCCGCTGGGGCCCGGGCGAGGACGACGAGGCGCTCTACCTGTCGAGCGCCGACTGGATGAGCCGCAACATGTTCCGCCGCATCGAGGTGGCCTGGCCGGTGCGCGACGCCAGGATGCGCCAGCGCGTGATCGACGAGTGCCTGGTGCCCTACCTGCACGACCGCCAGGACGCCTGGGAACTCCGCGCCGACGGCGAGTACGAACGGGTGGGCCCCGACGGCCCGAGCGCCCAGCGCGCCCTGATGGAACGTTACGCAGCGGGAGCCTAGAAACGATGGACCTGATCCTGTGGCGGCATGCCGAAGCCGTGCCCGAGCGCGAGGGCCTCGACGACCTCGATCGCCCGCTCACGCCCAAGGGCGAGCGCCAGGCCCAGCGCATGGCCGAATGGCTGAACCATCGCCTCGCGCATTCCACCCGCATCCTCGTGAGCCCGGCGCTGCGCACCCAGCAGACCGCCAAGGCGCTCGACCGCAGCTTCAAGACGGTGAAGGCCATCGCGCCCGACGTGTCGCCCACGGCCGTGCTGTCGGCCGCCCGCTGGCCGGAGTCGAGCGAGCCGGTGCTGATCGTGGGCCATCAGCCCACGCTGGGCCACGTGGCCGCGCTGCTGCTGGGCGAAGTCGCCCAGAGCTGGGTCATCAAGAAGGGCGCGGTCTGGTGGCTGCGCAGCCGCGAGCGCGACACCGGCAGCCAGGTGGTGCTGCAGGCTGTGCAGTCACCCGACTGCCTCTGAGACCACCAGCCTGAACTTGAGCGCGGCGCTGCGCTCCCAGGCGCCCGTTTCCTCGTCCAGCAGGTAGAGCGTGCGTGGATGGGCCTCGGCCCAGTCGCGGGTGATGCGCAGCTCGGCCTGCTGCGGGCCGCTGCGCGCGAGTTGCAGCGCCTGCGGGTCGACGTCGCTGCGCGCGTGGCAGGCGATGATCGCCAGCCGCAGGCACAGCGCCTGCCAGGCGAAACTTTCCTGCGCGAGCTGCGCCTCGACCTTGCGCAGGCCTCCGCGCTGCGCGAGCACCAGGTCGGCCAGGCGACGCTGCTGCGATTGCGAGAAGCCGCCCGCGTCGACGTGGCCCAGCAGGTAGGCGCTGTGGCGGTGGTGGTCGTGGTGCGACACCATCATGCCCATCTCGTGCAGGGCGGCGGCCCAGCCGAGCTCGCGGGTCAGCGTGAGCTCGGCGCCAGGCACCACCTGCGCGTAGAAGGCGAGTGCGAGCGCCGCGACCCGCTGCGACTGGGCGGTGTCGACCTCGAAACGCTGCTGCAGCTCGGCCACCGAAGCGTCGCGCGCGTCGTGCCCCTGGGGCGCGGTGGCGGCGCTCAGGCGCTCGTCCAGGTCGAAGATCACGCCCTGGCGCAGGGCGCCGCGGGCGGGCTGCAGCTCGGCGATGTCGAAATGCGTGGCCAGCGTGTAGAGGATCGAAAGGCCGCCGCCGATGACGGCGCGGCGGTCGTCCTTCAGGCCGGGCAGGCTGAGCTTGTCGATGCGGCCGGCGCGCAGGCACTGCTCCATGCACCAGCGCAGGCCGTCGGGGGTGATCACGCCGTTGGTCACGCCGCTGGCGGCCAGCAGTTGCGACACCGCGCCGGCGGTGCCCGACGAGCCGAGCGCTTCCTTCCAGTACCGCGATGCGAAGGGCACGAGCGCTTCTTCCAGCTCGGCGCCGGCGGCCACCTGCGCGGCGCGGAAGGCACTCTCGGTGAAGCGCCCGTCGCCGAAGAAGCGCATCGACAGGCTGACGCTGCCGACCTGGAACGACTCCGCGCGCAGCGGCGTGCGCCCCTGGCCGAGAATCATCTCGGTGGAGCGCCCGCCGATGTCGATGACGAGGCGCCAGTCGTCCGAGGGCTGAAGCCGCGCCACGCCGGCGAAGATGAGGCGCGCTTCCTCGCGCCCGGAGATCACCTCGATGGGCAGGCCGAGCGCGGCGCGCGCGCGGACGAGGAAGGCGTCGCGGTTGCGCGCTTCGCGCAGTGTCTGCGTGGCCACCGCGCGGATGCGCTCGGGTGGGATGCCGCGCAGACGCTGCGCAAAGCGCTGCAGGCAGGCCAGGCCGCGCTGCATCGCGTCTTCGGTGAGCAGGCCCTGCGCGTCGAGGCCGGCGCCCAGGCGCACGGTCTCCTTGAGGTAGTCGATGCGTTTGTAGCGGCCGGGGCTGAGCTGGGCGATTTCCAGGCGGAAACTGTTCGAGCCCATGTCGATGGCCGCGAGCACGCCGGGTTGCGGCGGGAGCGAGTCAGTCATGCCCTCGATTGTGCGGGCACCCGTGTGACATTCAGGCCACGTGGCGATCGCTGTTGGCGGGCGCTGGGGGCTCGGGCGCCTCGCTGCGGGCGCGCAGGAAATCGAGCACGTCGAGGTTGAGGATCGGCGGCGAGATCAGGAAGCCCTGCACCGAGCCGCAGTGGTGCTCACGCAGCACCTCGACGGCGCGTTCGTCTTCCACGCCCTCGGCGAGGGTCTCCATGCGCAGGGCGTTGGCCATCTCGATGGTGGCGCGCACGATGGCGCGGGCGTCGGGGCGGGTCACGATCTCGCGCACGAAGCTGCGGTCGATCTTCAGCTGGTCGAAGGGGAAGCGGCGCAGGTAGGCGAGCGACGAATAGCCGGTGCCGAAGTCGTCGAGCGCGATGCGCACGCCCAGCTCGCGCAGGGCGTGCAGCTTGGCGAGCGTGGCGGGGCTGTCGCCCATCAGCACCGACTCGGTGATCTCGATCTCGAGCCGCCCCGGCGGCAGGCCGCTGGTGGCGAGCGCAACCGCCACGTCGGCGCGCAGGTCGCGTGCCATCACCTGCAGCGGCGAAAGGTTGACGGCCACACGCACCGCCTCGGGCCAGGCCCGGGCCTCCTTGCAGGCCTGGTGCAGCACCCACTTGCCGATGTCGTGGATCAGCCCGGCCTCTTCGGCCACGGGGATGAACTCCTGCGGCGGCACCTCGCCCAGCTCCGGATGCGTCCAGCGCAGCAGGGCCTCGAAGGCGCTCACCCGCGTGTCGGCCAGGCGGATCTGCGGCTGGAAGACGAGGTGGAACTGCTGGCCGGCGATGGCGCCGCGCAGCGCACGCTCCATGTCCAGGCGCTTGACCACGCGCGCTTCCATGCTCTCGGTGTAGAAGCTGAACTGCCCGCGGCCGGCGGCCTTGGCGGCGTAGAGCGCGAGGTCGGCGTGCTTGAGCAGCGCATCGGCCTCCAGGCCGTCGCGCGGTGCGAGCGCGATGCCCAGGCTTGCCCCGAGCGGCACCGTCACGCCGCCGATCTCGCAGGGCTTGCTGAGCGCGTAGAGCACGCGGCCTGCGACCAGTGCCACCTCGTCGGGGGTCTGGATCTCGCGCACGATGAGGCCGAACTCGTCGCCGCCGAGGCGGGCCACGATGTCGCCCTCGCGCCGCGTGGCCTCCAGGCGCTGGCCGACCACGCGCAGCAGCTTGTCGCCCATGTCGTGGCCGAGCGCGTCGTTCACGGTCTTGAAGCCGTCGAGGTCGAGGCACAGCACGGCGCACTGCTCGCCGGTCTGGCGCACGCTCTCGAGCGCGCCATCGAGCTCGAGGCGGAAACGGTGGCGGTTGCTGAGGTTGGTGACGCCGTCGAAATGCGCGAGCTGCCACACGTGCTGCTGCGCCTCGCGCGCCGCGGTGACGTTGGAGAGCACGCCACGCCAGCCGCCGCCGTCGACCGGCTTGGCGGTGATCGACCACCAGACCACCCGCTGCGCCAGCAGCACCGGCACTTCGAGGTGGCTGAAGGGGGTGCTCTCCTGCAGGTGCTGGGCCAGGCGCTTGACCGCAAGCGTGCCTTCGCTGGCGGTGGCCTGCGGCAGGCGGCGCTGGCGGCGCGCCAGCAGTTCGGTCAGCACGCGGCCTTCGAGCGCGCTCTGGGTGCGGCCGAAGAGCCGCGCCATGCGGGCCGACACGCGGGTGAGGCGGCCTTCGGCGTCGACCTCCCAGAGCACGTCGGCGGCGTTCTGCTCGAAGTCGCGCAGCAGGAGCCCGATCACCTCGCGGTGCTCGCCGGCGCGCAGCTCGGCCACCATGCGCGCCTTGAACATGCGCGACCACGACAGCACGCCGTACAGCATGACGAGCAGGTAGGCGAGCAGGAGCGTCGCCAGCGTGCCCGCCGCGTCCGACCGAAGCTGGGTGAGGGCGATGGCCGCGCCGATCGCGACGATCAGCGGGAAGGCCGTGCCGGCACGGCGGATCGGGGCCAGCGCGGTGGCCCCGGCGCACACGATGCCCACCGCCACCGCCGTCAGCACGAGGAACTGCGACGGCGTGGCCACCACGGTGAGCAGCGGCAGCGGCACCGCCCACAGCACGCCCAGCGCCATGGCGTGCAACGCGACCCGCTGGGTGGCGCGGCGCGACACCTGCCAGGGCGCAGGCTCGCGGCG
>DASWSY010000421.1:0-2038 GCA_036402415.1 Rhizobacter sp.
TGGCCACGCCCTTGCCGGCGATGTCGGGTGCCGAGCCGTGCACCGCCTCGAAGATGGCCGCGTCGGCGCCGATGTTCGCGCCCGGCGCCATGCCCAGGCCGCCCACCAGGCCGGCCACCAGGTCGGACAGGATGTCGCCGAAGAGGTTGGTCGTGACGATCACGTCGAACTGGTAGGGGTTGAGCACGAGCTTCATCGCGCAGGCGTCGACGATGATGGTCTCGAACTGGATCCGACCCTTGTACTTGGCGTCGTACACCTGCTGCGCCGTCTCGAGGAAGATGCCCGTGAGCGCCTTCATGATGTTGGCCTTGTGCACCACGGTGATCTTCTTGCGGCCGGTGGCGATGGCGTGCTCGAAGGCGAACTCGAGCAGGCGGCGGCTGCCGGCGCGGGTGTTGATGCCGGTGGCCATGGCAACCGCGTGCGGGTCGCCGTCGATCGCCACGTAGTGCTCGTGGCCGATGTACAGGCCTTCGAGGTTCTCGCGCACGATCACGAGGTCGATGTTGTCGTAGCGCCCGCCGGGGATCACCGTCAGCGCCGGGCGCAGGTTGGCGTAGAGCTTGAACTCCTCGCGCAGGCGCACGTTCGACGAGCGGTAGCCGCCGCCCGAAGGCGTCTCCAGCGGGCCCTTCAGCGCCAGCCGCGTCTTGCGGATGCTGTCGAGCGTGGCCTTCGGCAGCGGGTCGCCTGCCACGGCCACGCCGCCCAGGCCGGCAACCTGCCGGTCCCATTCGAAGGGCGCGCCCACCGCATCGAGCACGGCCAGCGTGGCGTCCATGATCTCGGGCCCGATGCCGTCGCCGGGGATCAGGGTGGCGGGGATGGTCTGGGGCATGGCGCGGGCCTTTCGCAAGCGGATCGAGGACGGACGACGGGGTGAGAGCGGCGAGGATACCCGCCGCAATCCGCATGCCTGTGCGAGGGCGGGCGAGGTTCGCCCGGCGCCAGGGGCATCGCCCGAAACGCTCAACCGGCGAGCTGCTTGCGCGCCCGGTGCAGGCGCACGAAGAGGTTGTCTTCGCTGATCGACAGCGCCTCGCAGACCGCATCGGTGGGCTGGTCCTGCAGCACCCGCAGCTCGACCACGTCGCGCAGGCCGGCCGGCAGCGCGTCGATGCGGGCGAGCGTGTGGCGCAGGCGTTCGCGCTGGGCCGCCACCTCGTCGGGCCACGGTTGCGGGCACTCGATGTGTGCGGCACTGCCTTCGTCGCCGTCGTCGTCGAGGCTGTCCCAGCCGACGCGGCTGCGCACCAGGTCCACGATCTTGTGCTTGAGGATGGCGGTGAGCCACGAGCGCAGCGCCGCCCGGCCGGCGAACGCGGCCCGGCCGGAGATCACCGCCTCGAAGACGTCGTGCACCACGTCCTCGGCGAGCATCGGGTCGTGCAGCTTGCGCTGGGCGAAGCGCACCAGGTAGCCGCGGTGCGAGACCATCTCCGGCCACGAGACCGGCAAGGCGGCGGACGGGGCGGCGAACGTGGCGGTGGTCATGGGTGGCTCCTCTGGGTGCTGGACGAACGCCTCCACTGTCCGGTCCGCAGCTCGCGCCCAGCTCGCCGAAGATCACGGCAAGATCACATTTGCGTCAGAACCCGGGCCCGGCCACGACAATCTCCGCATGCCTGCCGCCATCCTCGTCGCCGAAGACCAGACCGACATCCGCGAGCTCATCGTGATGAACCTGCGCAGCGCCGGCTACGAGGTGCAGGCGGTGGCCGACGGGCCTTCGGCGCTGGCGAGCCAGGCCGAGGTGGCGAGCGACCTGCTGATCCTCGACCTGATGATGCCGGGACTGGACGGCCTGGAGGTCTGCAAGGCGCTGCGGGCACGCGGCCGCAGCACGCCCATCCTGATGCTCACCGCCAAGGCCACCGAGCTCGACCGCGTGCTGGGCCTGGAGCTCGGCGCCGACGACTACCTGACCAAGCCCTTCTCGCTGGCCGAGCTGCTGGCGCGGGTGAAGGCGCTCTTGCGTCGCGCCGACCTGCAGCGCGCCGCGCAGCAGGGCCAAGCCGCGCAGACCGGCTGGGTG
>DASWSY010000422.1:0-8094 GCA_036402415.1 Rhizobacter sp.
AATCGAAGAAGGACCATCCCAGGCGCTTCGCGAGTTGCCGCCCGACGGTGGACTTTCCGCCTCCCGGCATTCCGACCAAAGCGAGAGCGAGCCCCGGAGGGCTCGCGACGATGCTCATTAAAGCAAGTAAACGTCGACGGGCTAGTTGCCCGCCCCTGATGCAGCCGCCACAGTGACCGTCGCCACGCGCTGCAGGTCATCCAACACGGTCACGGTCATTTCAAGACATCCGGTCGCGAATACAGCGAACTGTTGATTTCGATTGCCCACCACGTACTCACCCTGACTCGTCGGCGCCGTGCTGCCCGCCGGCCCGAACGTAATGTCTTGGTGATTCGGGCTGATGACGCGATAAGGAGCTGTCCCGCCAATGATGGCGACATCCGCGATTTTGGTGTTCAGACCGGGACAAAAATCCGTTCCTGTGCTGTAGCTGGCTTCGTCTGGACTTACCTGGAACGAAGAGCCCACCTGACCCGCCGTGTCATCAGAACTTCCTCCGCAGGCCGACATCAGCGCAGCCCCGGTCAACGAAACCAGGAGGAGGCGTTTGGTTCTCAATTTCATCTCTGTCACCTTGGTACGGAAGTTCTATCAACGCGCAGCGGTCCGGTCCGTGATGACCTTGGGTGTCAGGAACACCAGCAACTCGGTCTTGGACGTGGTTCGCGTCTTGGTCTTGAAGAGGTTGCCCAGCACTGGAATATCGCCCAACAACGGCACCTTGGTCACATCGTCACGCTCGTTTTGCGTGAAGATGCCACCAATCACCACTGTCCCGCCGTTCTCGACCAGGATCTGGGTCCGAACGTGCTTGGTGTCGATCGCGAAACCGGCCGCCGTGCTGCGCCCAACGCTGTCCTTGTTGACGTCGACGTCCAGAATCACGTTGCCTTCCGGCGTGATCTGCGGCGTGACTTCGAGCTTCAAGTTGGCCTTGCGGAACTGCAGTGCAGTCGCGCCGCTGGAAGTGGCCGTCTGATACGGCAGTTCCTCGCCCTGCTCGATCAGGGCCTTGACCTGGTCAGCCGTGATGACACGTGGGCTCGACACCACCTTGCCCTTGCCATCGGCCTCCAGTGCGGAGATTTCGAGGTTCAGGAACCGGTTGGCCGCGGCGCTGAACAGCGAGACAGCAAAGGTCGCAGCACTGTAGTTGTTCTGGCCGACCGCAGGCAGGTTCACGAACTGGGTGTCGTTGAAAGGGATCGTGGTGCCGGAGACTTGGCCCGTCTGTAGCCCGATGGCATTCATGTTGCCGCCAATGCCGACGCTCATCTCAGGCGTGCCATAGCCTGCCACCCCACCGCGCAGGCCCCGCAGGTCGGTGGAACCCAGCTTCACCCCCAACGACCGCCCGAAGGTGTCGCCCGCTTCCACGATGCGAGCCTCGATCAGCACCTGACGCACGGGAATGTCGATCTTGGCGATCATGGCCTGGACTTCTTCGAGCTTCGAAGGGATGTCCGTGATGAAGAGCTGGTTCGTCCGAGATTCGGCGATCACGCTGCCTCTCGTAGACAGAATTCGAGCCGAGGCACCGCCGCCCCCACCACTGCCACTGCCCGCCAGCCCCTTGGCAACATCTTCCGCCTTGGTGTAGTTCAGTTGGAAGGACTGCGTCCGCAGCGGCTCCAGGCTCGCGATTTGCGCCTTGGCCTCGAGCTCGACCTTCTCCTTCGCCGCGAGCTCATCCTTCGGTGCGATGAGGATCACGTTGCCCGACTTGCGCAGGCCCAGGCCCTTGGCCTGCAGGATGATGTCGAGCGCCTGGTCCCAGGGCACGTCCTTCAGGCGCAGGGTCACGCTGCCGGTCACGGTGTCGCTGGTCACCACGTTGAAGTTGGTGAAGTCGGCGATGACTTGCAGCAGGGCGCGAACCTCGATGTTCTGGAAGTTGAGCGACAACTTCTCACCCGCATAGCCAGGCCCCTGAACAAGTTTGTTCGGGTCGACCTTTTGATTGCGAACCTCCAGGACGAACTGGTTGTCAGTCTGGTAGGCGCTGTGCTCCCAGGCGCCGCGCGGCTCCACGACCAGGCGCACGCGATCACCAGACTGGAAGGCCGAGATCGATTGCACCGGGGTTCCGAAGTCCGTCACGTCGAGCCGCTTGCGCAGGCTGTCGGGCAGGCTGGAGCGGAGAAACTCCACCACGAGGCTCTGGCCCTGCTGGCGAATGTCGACGCCGACCTGGCTATTGGAAAGGTCCACCACCACACGACCCGAACCATCCTGACCACGGCGGAAGTCGATGCCCTTCAGCGGAAGTTGCGACTGGTTCTGGCTTTCGGCGAAGTGCACCGGCTCGCTGCTCGTGGCAGCGCCCGTCACGGCAGGTGCCGCCGTGCTTTCCATGACGACCAGCAGCACTTTGCCCTGCAACTGCGCGCGATAGTTGGCAGCCTGCTTGAGGTTCAGCACCAAACGAGTACGGTCACCCGCCTGCGCGACGTTGACCGAACGCAGGTTGCCTTGGTTGATCTCGATGTTGGACCGCCCGAGTGCATTGCCCACGTTGGGCAGGTCAAGGGCGATGCGAGGAGGCGTCTGCACGGTAAACCCGGAGGGCACGGCCGTCAGAGGCTCCGACAACTCGATCCGCACCACTTCGGACCCGGCTTGTTGGGCGCTGTTGATCGACTGAATCGCGTTCTGCGCATAGGAAGCCGCGGAAGCGCCGAAGAACAACGCGAGCGCATAGAGTCCAGCCCGCAATTTCCCCATGATCTGTATCTCCTGCATGTTCTTCATCGCGCCTTCTCCTGAAGTTGAAGGGAGCTGGTGCGCTCGATCCATTCGCCTGCTGCGTCTTGAACAATCTCGCGGAACGAGATGTCGGTTTCGGTGATCTTGGTGATCTTTCCGTAGTTCTGGCCGAGGTAGTCGCCGGTCTTGACCTGGTAGAGCAGGTTGTCGACCTTCAACAACGCATAGGGCCGTCCTTGTCTGGTGACGCTTCCGACCATGCTCATGCTGTCGATCGGATAAGCCTCCAGGGGCTCCTTGCGCCGGTTGATTTCAGCGGCCAGCAGGGAGTTGGATTGCCGGGCTTCCTGCTTGATCGCAACCGTCAGCTTCTGGGCGCTGAAGGGCTCGACCGCGTTGCCGGCCAGATAAGGCTGGGGAATGAATTTCTTGGGTGCCGACAGCGGCGGCACGTTGGGCTTGACCTCACGCCGCTGCTGATCGATCCATTGCTGAAGCTCATCCTGGGAGCCAGTG
This sequence comes from Rhizobacter sp., assembly GCA_036402415.1. Classification (GTDB taxonomy): domain Bacteria; phylum Pseudomonadota; class Gammaproteobacteria; order Burkholderiales; family Burkholderiaceae_C; genus Rhizobacter. Next base: position 3,226 of record DASWSY010000422.1, read on the forward strand.
CACCCCGCCACGCCCACCAGCACCGGCAGGACCAGCAGCGTTGCACGAGCCAAACGCGCAGTGCGATTGCTCATTTCTTGGCTCCCGTCTTCGCTTTGGCTGCGGCCGCGCGCTGTTCGGCGATCTCGTTGCTGTCGAGGTAGCGGTAGGTGCGAGCGGTCGCCTCCATGGCCAGCAAACCTGAACCTTCCTTGCCGGCAGCGTCCTTCGCGGCTCCGATCGTCAGGCCATGAAGCGTCACGATGCGGGACAGGTTGGCCACGTCGGCCGCGAAGTTGCCGATGTCGTGGTAACGGCCGGACACGCGCACGGAGATGGGCAGCTCTGCGTAGTAGTCCTTCACCACCACCTGGCCCGGACGGAACAACTCGAACTGCAGACCGCGCCCGAGCCCCGCCTGGTTGATGTCGGACAGCAGAGCATCCATCTCGGCCTTGCCGGGAAGCTGCTTCTCCAACTGCGTCACGTACTCTTCCACCTGAAGCTTCTGCTTGCGAAGCTCCTCGAGGTTGACCGCCTGCGCAAGCTTTCCGCGATAGTCCTGCTTGAGCGTGGGCTCCTTGTTGCGCTCAGCTTCCAGTTCGTCCGCCGCGGTCGACAGGAGGAGGAACCAGCCGACAACGACCATGAAGACCGCCAGCGCGATCCAGACCGCGATCTTCGGAAGCATGGGCCACTGACCCGGCTCGTTGGGGTTGAGCCCACGAAACTGGGAAGCCGCCGCTCCGAAGACGGAGTTCAGGTCCACATTGAGAGACTTGCCTTGTGTTGCCATGACGTGTCCTGGCCTTCAGGGTTTCGTCGGGTTCGCAGCCGCGGCCCCGCCGGCAGGCAGAGGCTGAGCTGCAACGCCCGATGCTGCCGCTGCAGCATCCTGAGGACGCTTGATGCTGATCCGCATGGCGAAGTCGTACAGGCGCTTCTGCTCGCGCCCGCCAGCGGCTTGAACCGTTGCGGCCTTGATCTCGACCAGCTCGGGGCGCATGAGCCATTCCGAGTTGTTGCCCGTGTTGCGCAGAAGCTCGGACACCCGCTCGTTCGTCTGAGCCACGCCCGCCAGGCTGAGAACCTGCCCGTCCTGTTTGATGGTGCGGTAGTAGATGCCTTCGGGCGTCTGCTTCACGAGTTCGTTGAGCACATGCACCGGCACGTTCCGGTCGATCTGCAGGTCTTCGACCGCCTTCTGCCGCGCCTTGAGCGCCTCGATCTCGGAGCGGAGGTTGGCGATGTCCTTGATCTGGACCTCGAGCTCCTTGATCTTGGTCGTGAGGAACTGGTTGCGCTCCTGCTGGCTGACCGTCATCTGCTGGAGGACGAGGTACCACAAGCCCACCACCAGCAAGCCTGCCGCAGCCGCCAACCCCAGACCGACAAAGAACGCCGCTTTGCGGCGTTTGCGTTTTTCTTCCCGATGCGGGAGCAGGTTGATCAAGATCACTGCAGAAACCTCCGCATCGCCAAGCCACACGCCGTGAGGTACGACGGCGCCTCGCGACGCAGCTTGCTTTCACGAACGGCAGATCCGAGCTTCATGTTGTCGAAGGGATTCACGACCATCGACGCAAAGCCGGTCAGTTCGGTCACCCTGTCCTTGAGACCCGGCAACGTGGCGGTACCGCCTGCCAGCATCACGTAGTGCACCTTGTGGTGCGGGGTGCTGGTGAAGAAGTACTGCAGCGCGCGTCCGATCTCCTGCGACAGGCTGTCCACGAAGGGCGCGAGGATGGAGCTCTCGTAGTCCTCCGGCAGATCCGAGGCAAGCTTTTTCTGCTCGGCCTCCTCAAACGAGAAGCCGTACTGGCGCGAGATCAGTTGCGTGAGCTGGGCGCCGCCGAACGCCTGATCGCGGTCGTACAGCATCTCGTCATCGCGCAGCACCTTGAGGCTGGTCGTGTCGGCACCGATCTCGAACAACGCGACCAGCGCATCCTTGCCTTCATTGGGCAGGGCTTCGATCAAGCGGCCCATGGCGAGTCGCGAGGCATGGGATTCGATGTCGAGCACCACGGGCTTCAGCCCTGCAGCCTCCGCGAGGCCCTGGCGATCCTGCACTCGATCCTTGCGGGAAGCGGCGATCAGCACCTCCACGTCGCCGACCGACGTCGGGCTCGGGCCGATGACCGAGAAGTCAAGGCTGACTTCATCAAGCGAGAACGGGATGTACTGATTGGCCTCGGACTCGACCTGAAGCTCGAGTTCTTCTTCGCGAAGACCGGCCGGCAGCATGATCTTCTTGGTGATCACGGCGGACTGCGGCATGGCCATGATCACCTGCCGCGTCTTGGTGCCGCTTTTGGTCACCACGCGGCGCACGGCCTCGGCCACTTCGTCGAACTTTTCAATCTGCCCATCAGCAATCCAGCCCTTTTCAAAGGGCTCCGCCGCGAAGCGCTCGAGTACGTACTCACCAGACGCGCTCTGCCCCAACTCGACCAGCTTGACGCTGGACGAGCTGATGTCCAAGCCGATCATCGGTGGATGCTTACGGCCCAACAACAAGTCTAGAAAGCTCACGAAACCCTCTCCCAACGCGCTCAAAAAATGGGCACTGGATTGTTAAGAAGTTACTTCAATGCTAGCAGTAAAGTCTTTGTACAACAAAGAAATTTCCAATTTTCACAACCTCGGCTCGTTGCAAAACTCTGACGCAAAACACTGTCAAAAAACGGCACCTTCGGGTCAACCCTGAGCGTGTTTTGTCGCTTCTTTGAGAAGCAGTTCACACCTCCAGTCGGGCGGGGGTCGATTCCTATAATCAGCCCCCACTTCGTTGGAGTTCCATGAGCCAGACCGATCGACAAGACGCCAACCCGCCGAGCCGTCTGGCGTCGTTGCCGCCGTGGGCCCGATGGCTGGGAAAAGGGGCCGCCTGGGCGGCCGGAGGGGTGTCAGCTCTCGCCTTGATGGCGCTCATGCTGGCGGGCTTGGCCCTCGCGGTCGCGTATCCCAACCTGCCCGAGATCAGTGGCCTGGTGGATTACCGCCCCAAGCTGCCGATGCGGGTGTACACATCGGATGGGGTTCTGCTCGGCGAATTCGGCGAGGAGCGGCGCAACTTCACGCCGATCGCGCAGGTGCCCAAGGTGATGCAGCAGGCCGTTCTCGCGATCGAAGACGCCCGCTTCTATCAGCACAGTGGCGTGGACTACAAGGGCGTGCTGCGGGCAGCGGTCGCGCAGTTCGCCGAGTCGCGCAGCCAGGGCGCGTCGACCATCACGATGCAGGTGGCCCGCAACTTCTACCTGTCGACCGAAAAGACCTTCACCCGCAAGATCTACGAGGTGCTGTTGGCCCTCAAGATCGAGAGCCTGCTGACCAAGGAGCAGATCCTCGAGGTCTACATGAACCAGATCTTCCTCGGCCAGCGCGCGTATGGGTTCGCGGCGGCCAGCGAGATCTACTTCGGCAAGCCCCTGAAGGACATCACCATCGCCGAAGCCGCGATGCTGGCCGGCCTGCCCAAGGCTCCGTCGGCCTACAACCCGATCACCAACCCGCGCCGGGCGACGGTGCGGCAGCAGTACATCATCGACCGCATGCTCGAGAACGGCTTCATCACGCCCGAGCAGCACGAGGCCGCACGCAGCGAGACCCTTCGCTACCGCGCGCCGGCCGAAGTGGCAGTGCACGCCGAGTACGTGGCCGAAGCCGCCCGCCAGATGATCTTCAGCCAATACGGCGACGAGGCCTACACCCGCGGCCTGAACGTGCACCTGACGATCAACGCACCCGAGCAGGTCGCGGCCTATCGCGCCCTGCGCAAGGGCATCCTCGACTACGAGCGCCGCCAGGTCTACCGCGGCCCCGAGGCCTACATCGACCTGCCGGGCAACGCCCGCGACATCGACGCCCGGATCGCCGAAGCGCTCGACGACCATCCCGACAACGACGAACTGCGTGCCGGTGTGGTCCTCGAGGCCAATCCACGCAAGGTGGTCGCAGTCCTGCAGAACGGCGAAACCATCACCATCACGGGCGATGGCCTGAAGCCGGCCACCTCGGGCCTGGCCGCGAAAGGCAACCCCAAGACGCAGATCCGGCGCGGCGCCGTGATTCGACTGGTGAAGGGCCCGAAGGGCGACTGGTCGGTCACGCAGTTGCCGGAAGTCGAAGGTGCGTTCGTGTCGCTCGACCCCCGCACGGGCTCTGTGCGCGCGATGGTCGGCGGTTTCGACTACGCCAAGAACAAGTTCAACCACGTGATCCAGGCCTGGCGCCAGCCGGGTTCGAGCTTCAAGCCCTTCATCTACTCGGCGGCGCTCGAGAAAGGCTTCACGCCGGCGACCGTCATCAACGACGCCCCGCTCTTCTTCGACGCCGTGACCACCGGCAGCCAGCCCTGGGAACCGAAGAACTACGACGGCAGCTTCGACGGGCCGATGTCGATGCGGCGGGGCCTCGCCAAGTCGAAGAACATGGTGTCGATCCGCATCCTGCAGTCGGTCACCCCGGCCTACGCGCAGGACTGGGTCACTCGTTTCGGCTTCGAGGCCGACAAGCACCCCGCCTACCTGACCATGGCGCTCGGCGCCGGCTCGGTCACGCCGCTGCAGATGGCCTCGGCCTATGCGGTGTTTGCCAACGGCGGCTACCGCCTCAACCCCTACCTGATCGGCAAGATCACCGACAACAAGGGCCGCACGCTGAACGAGGCGAAGCCGCAATCGCTGGACGAGAGCACCCGAGCGATCGACGCCCGCAACGCCTTTGTGATGACCAGCCTGCTGCAGGAGGTGACGCGCTCCGGCACCGCGGCGCGCGCCCCAGGCGCGCTGAAGCGCGCCGACATCTACGGGAAGTCCGGCACCACCAACGACTCGATGGACGCCTGGTTCGCCGGCTACCAGCGCAGCGTGGTGGCGGTGGTCT
>DASWSY010000423.1:0-4438 GCA_036402415.1 Rhizobacter sp.
GGAAGTCCTTCGGGTCTTTCAGCTTCGGGGTCTGCGGCACCGGCAGGCGGGCGGCGTCGGCCGCCAGTTGGCCGTAGGTGGCCTTCTTGCCCTTGGGGCCGAGCACCATGCCGTTTTCGGCGCGGAGTTGGTCTTCCGGAATGTTCCATTTCAGCGCAGCGGCGGTGGTGAGCATCATGCGCACCTGGGCGCCGGCCACGCGCAGCTTGTCCCAGCCGTCGCGCACCGAGGTCGAGCCGCCGGTGAGCTGCGGGCCGCCGAGCAAGGCGTTGCCGTAGATCTTGCCGTTGGGCGGCGCCATCGCGACACGGATGTTCTTGATGTCGACGTTGAGCTCTTCGGCGATGAGCATGGGCATCGAGGTGTAGACGCCCTGGCCCATCTCGGAGCGGGCCGAGATCAGTGTGATGGTGTTGTCGTCGCTGATGTGCACCCAGGCGTTGGGCGTGTGCACGGTGCCGGCGGCGAGCGCCTTGCCGAGGCCGCCGACGTCGACGCCGAGCAGGAGGCCGCCCGAGGCGGCGAGGGTGGAGGCTTGCAGGAAGCCGCGGCGGGAGGTGGTGATCGTGGTCATGGCGTCACCTCCTTCAGGCCTTGCGCATCTCGGCCGCAGCGGTCTTGATCGCGGCCTTGATGCGGGGATAGGTGCCACAGCGGCAGATGTTGCCGCTCATCGCGGCGTCGATGTCGGCATCGCTCGGGTTCTTGTTGTCGCGCAGCAGGGCCGCCGCGCTCATGAGCTGGCCGCTCTGGCAGTAGCCGCACTGCGGCACGTCGTGCGCGATCCAGGCCTTCTGCAAGGGGTGGGAGTTGTTGCGCGGCAGGCTCTCGATGGTGGCGACCGACTTGCCGGCCGCGGCCGACAGCGGCGTCTGGCACGAGCGCACCGGCTGGCCGTCGAGGTGCACGGTGCAGGCGCCGCACAGCGCCATGCCACAGCCGAACTTGGTGCCGGTCAGGCCGACCTCGTCGCGGATCACCCACAAGAGCGGGGTGTCGGGTTCGGCCTTGACGGTCATCGTCTTGCCGTTGATCTTCAGGCGTGTGCTCACGGTGGTGTCTCCTGTGGTGGCGTGCGCACTTCAGTGACGGTGCGCACTGCTCGATCAAGCATCGGACAGGAGTTGAGCGAAGTCCAACCTGGGCAAACCCCAGTGTGGATTCAGGTGATGTCGGTCGGCTGGTGGCTGCTGGCGGGCGGGTCGTCGCGCCGCACCACGCCGGCGCCGGGCGGCTGCATGCGCCAGCCTGCCACGATCGCCAGTGCGCAGATCGCACCGAGCAGCATGAACGTCTGGTGAAAGGCCCGCATCGGGTCGTCGGCATGCACCTGCAGGCGCCACTCCAGGAAGATGCCGGCCACCGCCACGCCCACGGCGCCGCCGAGCTGGCGCAGGAAGTTGATGGCGCTCGAGCCGTGCGAGATGTCCTCCATCGGCAGGCGGCGGATGGCGCCGAGGTTGAGCGAGGGCAGCACCGTGCCCAGGCCGATGCGTCCGACGATGGCAAACGCGGTGATCACCCACAGCGAGGTCTGGAGCCCCACCAGCGCCATCAACCAGAACGACAGCGTGAGCAGCACGAGGCCGATGGCCACCAGCTTGTTGAAGGGATAGTGGTCGGCCAGCCGCCCGGCGATGGGCAGCATGAACGCCAGCACGATGCCGGCGGGCAGCAGCACCGCCCCGGCCTGCGAGGGCGGCAGCTTCAGCCCGATCTGCATGAAGACGGGCACGAGGTAGGTGGAGCCGAAGAGCGCCATGCCGTAGATGAAGGCCACGCAGGCGCCCATGCGGAAGGCGCGCAGCCTGAAGAGCTTGAGCTCCATCAACGGGTGGGTGGTCTTGCGCTGGCGCCAGACGAAGAGGCATGCCGTGACCCCCGAGATGGCGAGCAGCGCGTACGCATGCAGCGTCGGGCTGTGCAGCTCGACCAGGCCGTTCATCCCGGTGACCACCGCGATGGCCAGCAGCACGAGGCCCGGCAGGTCGAAGCGCCGGTCGGCGGCGTTGACCGTCTCGGCACCGGGCGAGGCGTGCGGCAGGTAGACGCGCCCCATCGCAAATGCGGCCAGGCAGAAGGGCACCACCACGAAGAAGATCGAGCGCCAACCCCAGGCTTCCACGAGGACGCCGCCGATCGACGGCCCGAGCGCCGGCGCCAGCACCACGCCGAAGCCGAAGAGGCCCATCGCCCGCCCCTGCTCCTGCCGGCCGAAGACCTGCAGCACGATCACCGGCGGAATGGGCTGCATCACGCCGGCCGCGAGGCCTTCGACCACGCGCATCGCCAGCACCATCTCGAAGCTCGAACTCAGGCCGCCGGCGATGCCGCCCGCGAGCAGCAGCCACACCGCCGCGAAATAGGTCTGCCGGTAGCCGAAGCGGCCGAGCAGCCAGGGCGTGGTGAGCATCGCCACCGTGACCGCCGCCATGAAGCCGGCCGACAGCCACTGCGCACGCTCCTGGCCGAGCGTGAAGACGTGGCTCATGTCGGGCAGCGCCACGTTGACGATGGTCGACGCCATGATCGAGGCCATGGTGCCCAGCATCACCGTGATCAGCACGCGCCAGCGGTAGCGCGGGCCGTGGCGTTCCTGCAGGAGGGCGAGGCTGTGGGGATGGGGGGTGCCGGACACCCGGCCATCCTAAGCGCCGGGGTGGGCGATGCCTGTCATGCAGGCGGCAGGCCGAGCAGGGCGCGGGCGCGCAGCAGTTCGCGGCCGTGGAAGCGGCGGGCGAGCTCGGCGTCTTTCGCGCCGGGTGCAAGACCCTGCAAGGCGCTGCGGGCCTCGTCGAGGCGGCGTTGCCAGTCCCAGCGCGCGAGGTCCTGCACGCGCAGGCGCGCGGCGGCCTCGGCGCCGAACTGCGCGACACGCTGCTGGTGCAGGGCCTGCGCCTCGGCGCCATCAAGGGGCTTGTCGGGCGCGAGCAGTGCACGCGGTGCGGCGGCAGGCCGCCCGGGCGCGCGGGTCGTGGGCTCCGGCGCGGGGCGATCGGGCACCTGCGATTGCGGGCGGCCCTGCAGCACGGCGAGGTGTGCGTCCCACGCGGCCAGGGTTTCGTGCGCGGCGGTGGCGCCGTGCTCGCGCGTCACCTCGCGCTCGATGTAGCGGCGCAGCTCGGGCAGGCTCGATTCCCCCAGCGCGGTGAGCAGGTGATCGAAGCGGCGCAGCAGCAGCGCTTCGGCCTCGCGGCGTCGGCCGGGGGCGGCCCACGCCCCGTCGAGATCGCTGCCGCGCAGCGAGCCCTTGGCACGCACCTCGTCGACGCTGCGCGGCGGCGACGGGCTTGCGGCGCAGGCGCCGAGCGCCGTCGTCAGCAGCCAGGCCAGCAGCAGCACACGCGTCATCACAGGCCCAGCTTGCGCAAGCGGTTGGCGTGCAGGCGGTACACCGCGCGCGGGTCGGGCGACAGGGGCGCGCGCAGGCCGAGCGACTGGTTCACCTGGTCGAGGTGGTTCCACTCGTAGTCGTCGCGCAGCACCGTGCCCCAGTGGCTGGAGCAGCGGCCGACCAGGCCGTCGTTGGGCTCGTCGCCGAAGTCGCGGCTGGTGATCGCGAGCACCGCATCGCTCGCGTCGAGCGCATTCGTGGCGATGCGTGTGCCGCCCATCGAGAAGTAATAGACACCGTCGACCACCGCCGGGCCTTCGCCGCAGGGCGTGAACGGCATGCCCTGCGGGAAGCGCCGGTTGAAGACGGCGGCACCTTCGCTGTCGAGCGAGGCCAGCGCCCCCAGCGCGTCCTGCGGCAGCGCCGGAGCGCCGGCAAGCCACGACAACGCACCCGACACGGTGTTGGCCAGCCAGGCCGGCAGGCTGCTGCGGCGCGACACGTCCTTCATCGCATCGGCCGTCTTGCTGCCAGTGTGCGGCGAACCGACGCTGGTGACCGAGGCCACCAGCTCCGGCGCCACCGCCGCCACGTAGCGCGCGGTGGGCCCGCCATGGCTGTGGCCGATCAGGTGGAATTTCTCGTGGCCGTGGGCCGCCTTCAGCGCCAGCAGTTCCTGCAGCAACTGCTCGCCGCGCACCTCCGACAGGTTGGCGGCCGACACCGCCGGCGCATACACCGTGGCCCCACCTTCGCGCAGCGCGTCGGCGATGCCGTGGAAGTACTCGAGCGGCCCGATGGTGTGGAAGCCGAAGAGGCCGTGCACCAGCACGATGGGGTGGCGGGTGGCGGTGTAGCCCTCGGCGGCGTGCGCCGGCCGCGTCGCCGCGAACACGCACGCGAGCCCGAGCAACAGCAGGCGGATCGTGCGGACGGCGGCGCGGAAGCTCACGCCGCGATTGTGCGGTCAGCGCTCTTTCAGCAACAAGGCACGGGCACGCACGAGCTCGGCGCCGGCGAAGTGCTGGGCCAGGTGCTCGTCCTGCGCCTGCTGGCGCTGTGGCGCCGACAGATGGGGGGCGGCCGCGAGCGTGTCCAGCGCCT
>DASWSY010000424.1:0-4467 GCA_036402415.1 Rhizobacter sp.
GGAAGTATACGGATCGGGTCTCTTTTGACACCCTCGTAACTGAGTAGGAACGCGCCAACTAGTGCCGTGATTTATGCCCCTCTAAAGGGTGTGCGTTGCAACAGGCGCTACAGCGCCAGACGTGCGTGTTCGAAAACAAGGGAGACACAGCTACACCCGCGAGACCCCCATGTTCTGCCCTGCCCGCCTTGCCTTGCTTGCAGTTGCCCTGGCTGCGGTGCCTTGTGCCCACGCACAGACACAGACCCACACCTTCGGCCTGCACCTGGCCAGCTACCACGCACCGGAGAAGACCTACAACAACACCAACCCCGGCCTGTACTACCGCCACCCGGACGGCTGGACCGCCGGCTTCTATCGCAACTCGCTGCGCCGCGACAGCGTCTACGTCGGCTACACGTGGAGGTACGGCATCCTCGACATCACGACCGCTGGCGTGAGCGGCTACTTCCACAAGGTCCAACCGCTGCTGGTGCCCTCGGTGTCGCTCGGCACCTGGTACGGCGTCACGCCGCGCATCGCCTACATCCCGCGCGTGGAAAAGAAGATCGGCTCGCACGTGCTGCACCTGATGGTCGAGTTCTGAGCAGCAGCCTGCGTGCCCGACGCCTGAAGGTGTCACTGCACGCAACAGCAGCCGCGTGACAGGCCCGCGCGAATGCGGGGTGCGCCATTCGCATCGAGAACTGCATCACGCACAAAGCCTTACGAGACCTCACTGAAGTCGCGGTCTCGCGTTCCGACAATTTCCTCATGTCCAAAGCAGTACCTGACATGCGCGCCAGCCTCCGTTCCATCCTGGCGCTTTGCGCCTTCACGTCCTTCATCAGTGCCTGTGGTGGTGGCAGCGGCGGCGCAGAGCCGACCGCCGGCGACACCACCGCGGCAGCACCCGCCGCCTCCGCCTCTGCCGCCACCGAAAGCGCGGAGCTCACCACCCCGGGCCTGCGCTGGCGAGGCGTCAACCTCTCCGGCGCCGAGTACAACAGCACCCTGCTGCCGGGCCGCTACGGCTACGAGTACTTCTATCCCAACACGAGCGCGCTCGACTACTTCCAGGCCAAGGGCATGAACCTGATCCGCCTGCCCTTCCTGTGGGAGCGGGTGCAGCCGACGCTCTACCAGCCGCTCGACACCACCGAGCTGCAGCGGCTCGTCACCTTCGTCAACAGCGCCACGGCCAAGGGCCTCACGGTGCTGATCGACCCGCACAACTACGGCCGCTACCGGCGGCAGGTGATCGGTTCGACCGGCGTGCCGCACAGCGCCTTCGGCGACTTCTGGTACCGCCTGGCCGGCCACTTCAAGAACAACCCGAAGGTGATCTTCGGCCTGATGAACGAGCCCTACGGCATGACCACCGAGAACTGGGTGGGCGCGGCCAACGATGCGATCCGCCGCATCCGTGCCGCCGGTGCCCCCAACACGATCGCCGTGCCCGGCAATGCGTGGTCGGGCGCCTACAGCTGGACCGCCAACTACTACGGCACGCCCAACGCACAGGCCTTGCTGCAGATCGCCGACAGCCGCGACAACCTGGTCTTCGAGGTGCACCAGTACCTCGACACCGACAGCTCCGGCACCACCACGCACTGCGTGAGCCCGACCATCGGTGCGCAACGTCTGCAGGTCTTCACCGACTGGCTGCGCGCGAACGGCAAGCGCGGCCTGCTCGGCGAGTTCGGCGCCGCCAACACCGACACCTGCCGCCAGGCGCTCAGCGGCATGCTCGCGTTCATGGAAGCCAACAGCGACGTCTGGGCGGGCTGGGCCTATTGGCAGGCCGGCGCCTGGGCCAGCCACGACCCGTTCAGCCTGCAGCCGGTGAACGGTGTCGACAAGCCGCAGATGCAGGTGCTGGCGCCCTTTCTCGACTGAGTCAGCGTCGCTTCAGGCGCGCGAGCTCGTCACCCACCAGGCGCACGACCAGCCGGTCGAGCGTCTGCACCGAGTACTGCCTCACGTCGTGCGGGGTCTGCGTGCCGGGGCCACTGCCCGGCTCGTGCGCGTCCCGGTAGGTGAGGAAGACGAAGCGGCCCGCGGTGTACTGCGCCATCTGGCGGTAGATGTATTCGCCGACCGGGTCGAGGCCGCTCGCGCCCACCGCGAAGAGCTTGATGCCCTTGGCCAGCGCCGCCTGCATGTCGCGGTCGTATTGCGGGCCGCCGTAGTCGAGGTGGGGCGGCGCGTCGGCGACGAGCACCACCATGCGAGCCGCGTCCCGGCGCCAGCTCAGGCGGTGCACGGCCTCGTGCAGCGCTTCGTTGAGCGCCTCGGGCGTGTCGCCGCCGCCATGCGCCTGCACGCCGGCCAACTGCTGCTGGAACGCACCGAGGTCGTCGGTGAAGTCGTGCGTGCGGGTGATGTACGCGTCGCCGCGGTCGCGGTAGCTCACCAGGCCCCAGCAGACCTCGGGCTGCGCCGGGAGTTGGGCGATCTGCTGCGCCATCGCCCGCATCGAGGCCTTGAGCTTGGCGATCTCGTCGCCCATCGAGCCGGTGGCGTCGATCAGGAAGACGAGGTCGAGCCGCACCTGCTGCGCGGCGACCGGGCCCAGGCGCATCTGCACCGCGTTCGCCTGGCCACGCATGAGCCGCGTGCGGCTGTGCTGCTCGCCCTTTCGCACCGCCACGCCGAGCGTGCGCTCGTCCGCAAGGCCCTGCGGCACGAAGGCGCGGGGGTGCAGCCACACGCGGCCGGCGGTGTCGGTGCGGGCCCACATGAGCGGCTGCGCCACCCCCGGGCGCTGCACCGCGACCTCGGCATCGTGCACCGGGTGGCCGTGGGCGTCGGTCACTTCGAGCAGGTAGCGCTCGCTGACGTCGCGCTCGCGCACCGGCAGGCCGGCGTGGCGCTGGCGGTAGGCGAGGTATTCGCCGAAGTCGGCGTTGTCATCGACCATGCCCGCGGTCACCACGGCGTGTTGCGGGCGCCGGACCGGAGGCTGTGGTTGCGGCTGCGGCCAGGGCGGCGGGACGAACGTGGGCGACGACGGGCCGGTGCTGGCATCGGCGCTGCGCGATGACGCGGCCGGTGCGGCGGCCTTCTCTTCCGCCATTGGCGCCCCGGCCGACCCGCGGCGCCTGGCGAGCGCGCTGTCGGCATGCGCCTCGCCTTCATGCCGCCGCGCGTCGCGCCCCTGCTGCACGCGGCCGCCCCCCGGCACCTCGCGCATCACCGGCAGGCGCCGGCAGTGGGTGGCCGAAGGCGCGCTGAACGCGGGCGGGGCATCGTCGGGCTGCCACACCGGGGTGTCCTGCCACACCGGGGTGTCCTGCCAGACCGGGGGCCAGGCCTCGCGCTCGGCCGAGGTGGCGCCACAGGCCATCAGCATGAGGCTCGTCAGCGCAGCCGGCCACAGGGCGCGGCGGGGAAGGGGGGTCGCGTGCATGGAGATCTCCTGAAAGTGAAAGGTCACCTGGACTGACACGCCGCAGCACGCACGATGGGGTGAAGAAAAAATTCCTGAGCGCCGGTCACCCCGTTCGCACCCCATGGCCGTGTCAATCAGGGATGAGGCAGACTCCCACGCCGATGACCCCGGCGCCCGACCCCACCGACGACGAGCTGATGAGCGCATATGCGCGTGGCGATGCATCGGCCTTCGAGCGCCTGTACGCCCGCCACCAGGCCGGGCTCTACCGCTTCGTGCGGCGCCTGCTCGGCCCCGCGCTCGCGGCCCAGGCCGACGAGGTGTTCCAGGACACCTGGCTCAAGGTCGTCAACGCCCGCACGCACTGGACGCCGCAGGCGGCGAGCTTCCGCACCTGGCTCTTCACGCTCGCGCACCACCGCGCGATCGACATCTGGCGGCGCAGCGGCCGCGAGGTGTCGGTGACGACCGACGACGACACGCCCTGGGAGCCCGAGGGGGGCAAGGCTTGGTCGGCTTGGCCGGCCGCGGCGAGCCCGGCACCGCACAGCGACGAACTCGCCTTCTGGCGCCGCGCCGGCGAGCGGCTGCTGGGCTGCCTCGACGAACTCCCGCTCGCGCAGCGCAGTGCCTTCCTGCTGCACCACGAGGACGAACTTCCGCTCGCCGAGGTGGCGCGTGCGCTCGAGGTTGGCTTCGAGACCGCGAAGACGCGGCTGCGCTATGCGATGAGCAAGCTGCGTGTGTGCATGGGCGCCTACCTCGCGCCGCTGCAGGAACAGGCGCGATGAACGAGTCGAACGGCATGGCCGACGAACCCCGCGACCCGCACCTGCGCGAGGCGCTGCGCCACGCGCCCGACGCGCACCTGCAGGCGCCCCCTGCGCTGGGCGACCTCATCCTGAAGGAGGCCCGCGCCAAGGCACGCGACCCGGGCGGCGCGACGGCAAGCTCACGCGGGGCGGCGCGACGCCTGTGGGACTGGCTCGCCCGACCGGCCGTCGCCACCGGCTTGGCGGGCGTGATGGCGGCCACGCTGGTCGGCCTCATGTGGTGGGACCAGCCGATGGACGAAGCCCTGCCGCGACCGCCCG
>DASWSY010000425.1:0-2224 GCA_036402415.1 Rhizobacter sp.
AGGATCTGCGGCGTGTTGACGGCGCCGGCGCTCAGGATCACCTCGCCGTCGGCATGCGCCACGACCGGCTCGCCACCGCCGTGCGGCAGCACCTCGATGCCGATCGCACGGCGCGGGTCGTCCTCGGCGAAAAGCACGCGCGACACGTGCGCGCCGGTCCACACCTGCAGGTTGTCGCGGTGGAGCACCGGGCGCAGGAAGGCCTTGGCGGCGTTCCAGCGGATCCCGCGGCGCTGGTTGACGTCGAAGTAGCCGACGCCTTCGTTGTCGCCGCGGTTGAAGTCGTTGCTGTGCGGGATGCCGGCCTGCTGCGCGGCCTCGGCGAAGGCGTCGAGCACGTCCCAGCGAAGGCGCTGCTTCTCGACGCGCCACTCGCCGCCGGGGCGCTTGCCCATCGGGTCGAAGCCGGGTGCGGCGTGGTAGGCGTCGGCGCCCTTGTGGAAGTCCTCGTGCTTCATGAAGGCCGGCAGGCACTCGCGCCAGCTCCACCCGTCGTTGCCCAGGGCGCCCCAGTGGTCGTAGTCGCGCGCCTGGCCGCGCATGTAGATCATGCCGTTGATGCTGGAGCAGCCGCCCAGCACCTTGCCGCGCGGGTAGCGCAGCCGACGGCCGTTGAGGCCCGGGTCGGCCTCGGTCTGGTAGAGCCAGTCGGTGCGCGGGTTGCCGATGCAGTAGAGGTAGCCGACCGGGATGTGGATCCAGAGGTAGTCGTCCTTGCCGCCAGCTTCGATCAGCAGAACGCGTTTCTTCGGGTCGGCGCTCAGGCGGTTGGCGAGGAGGCAGCCGGCGGTGCCGGCGCCGCAGACGATGTAGTCGTAGACGGGTGGGGAGGTGGGGTTCAAGGACGGTGGCCCGGCGGTGCACCAGAAGGACTGGCCGCAGAGTCTAGCCGCGGCGCTGGGCCGCTCACCACCGTCTTCACCCTCGGTGCAACGCTTTCGTGCGTTTCAATTGTTGGCGGTGAGGCTGACGCTCAGCGCAGCGTCGATGCGAGTACAGGGAACAGCTTCATCAACCCGTCGGACATCACCTCGACCGCGAGCGCCGCGAGGATGAGCCCCATCAGCCGCGTCATCACGTTGATCCCGGTCTTGCCCAGCACGCGCGCGATGCCCCCGGCCGCGCTGAAGGCGAGCCACACCGCCACGCCGATCACCACGCCGTAGCCGACCAGGTAGGCGAGCTCCCACCAGTGGCGGGTCTTGTCGGCGTAGATCACCATCGTCGAGATCGTGGCCGGGCCGGTGAGCAGCGGGATGGTGAGCGGCACCACCGCGATGCTGTCGCCGGCGTCGACCTTGTCGTCGCCCTCGGTGACGTCTTCCTCGCGCGTCTCGGCCGGTCGGGCGTTGAGCATCTGCAGCGCCGAAATCAAGAGCAGCGTGCCGCCGCCCACCTGGAACGACGCCAGCGAGATGCCGAAGAACTCGATGATCTTGAGACCGGCCAGCGCGCTGACCGCGATCACGACGAAGGCGCTGAAGGCCGAGACGCGCACCGTGCGGCGGCGTTGCTCGTCGGTGAAGCCCTCGGTGAAGTGGATGTAGAAAGGAATGACGCCGATCGGGTTGACGATGGCCAGCAGGGCGATCAGCGGTTTGAGCAGGTCCATCGTGGGCAGTCCGGGTCAGGCCGACGCGAGCTCGCGCAGGTAGCGCAGGCCGGGCACGGCGCGCGCACCGTACCAGCTCAGCAGCTCGCCGTCGACCCGCTGCACCACCGCCTGCGGGCACAGTGCCTGGGCCTGCGCCGCATGCGCCTGGCTGAACCGGAACGGCTCTGAGCTCAGCAGCACACGCTGCACCGAGGCGAGCCAGGGTTCGTCGCCGAGGACGACCGGGTAGCGCGCCGCCCCGTGCTCCCCACCCTGCACCACCGGCTGGGTCTGCCAGTGGACGCTGGCCAGCATGCGGGAGATGTAGGTGTCGCGGGCCACGGTCATCCAGGGGTCGTGCCAGATCAGGTAGAGCACCCGGCACGGCGGGTGCCCGCCCGCACCGCTGCGGGCGAGTTCGTCGCGCAGGGCCTCGTTCAGCCGCGCGGCGCGCTCGGCCACGCCCGGCAGGCGGCCGAAGACGGCCACGAACTGGTCGACGAGGGCGAGGTTGTCTTCGGGGGCTTTCGGATGGGTCACCAGCAGCTCGGCGCCCATCGCCTTCACCGCCGCCACGATGTCCTGCCGGTTTTCGTCGACATTCACCAGCACGTGCGTGGGCGCCAGTTG
>DASWSY010000426.1:0-4291 GCA_036402415.1 Rhizobacter sp.
CGTCGTGGATCTTGCCCAGGTTGTGGCCCACGCGGGTGACTTCCAGCCACTCGGCCTGGGGCGTGACCATGCGCCACGAGGCCAGGTTGTCCAGCGCCGTGCCCCACAGCACGGCCTTCTTGCCGCCCGCGTTCATCGCGATATTGCCGCCGATGCACGAGGCTTCTGCAGACGTCGGGTCGACGGCGAACACATGGCCGCCGCGCTCCGCCGCATCGGCCACGCGCTGGGTGACCACGCCCGCTTCGGTCCAGATGGTGGCAACCTCCCGGTCCATGCCGGGCAGACGGACCATCTCGACCTCGGTCATCGCCTCGAGCTTCTCGGTGTTGATGACCGCGCTGTTCCAGGTCAACGGCACGGCGCCGCCGGTGTAGCCGGTGCCGCCTCCGCGCGGGATGATGGTGAGGCCGAGCTCGATGCAGCTCTTCACGATGGCCGCCATCTCGGCCTCGGTGTCGGGCGTGAGCACGACGAAGGGGTACTCGACGCGCCAGTCGGTCGCATCGGTCACGTGCGACACACGCGACAGCCCGTCGAACTTGATGTTGTCCTTGGCCGTGTGACGGCCGAGCACCTTGGTCGCGCGGCGGCGCAGCTCGGCGGTCTTGTCGAAGAGGTCGGCAAACGACTTCACCGCCGCATGGGCCAGCTTCAACAGCTCGCCGACCGACGCATCACGCGAGCCGTCGCCCTCGGGCTTGCGGCGCGCCTGCACTTCGCCCAGGCGGTGGTTCAGGGCGTCGATGAGCTGCTTGCGGCGCCGCGGGTTGTCGAGCAGATCGTCCTGCAGGTAGGGGTTGCGCTGCACCACCCAGATGTCGCCCAGCACCTCGTACAACATGCGGGCCGAGCGGCCGGTCTGGCGCTCGTCGCGCAGGCGGTCCAGCAGCTCCCAGGCCCGCGAGCCGAGCAGACGGATGACGATCTCGCGATCGGAGAACGAGGTGTAGTTGTACGGAATCTCGCGCAAACGCGGCGCGTGCGGTGCAGCGTGGGCCGCGGCAATCTGGTCGAGCGGAATGGGTGCGTTCATGGATTCCAGGCGACCCTCTCGCCTGCTCTGCACTTGGACGCGAATGATACCGCTGCCCTCCCGGCGCCTTGGGTGGGCCGACGCTTGGCCCTTCCGGCGGGTAATCCCCGTTGATGCGCCCGTCCGGCCGCGACATAAACACGCCTGTCACGAGCTCGACCCACACTGTCCGGTTGGTCAAAAGCCAACCCGAACCCATCCCTTGGAGAGACACATGAAGAAAACCATCCGCCTCGCCCTTGCCGCGCCCCTGTTCGCCTTCGCCCTGGCCACACCGGTCCAGGCGCAAGTCGAGATCCAGTGGTGGCACTCCATGACCGGCGGCCTGAACGACTGGGTCATCGACCTGGCCAACGGCTTCAACGCCAGCCAGAAGGACTACAAGATCGTTCCCACCTACAAGGGCCAGTACGACGAGTCCATGACCGCGTCGATCGCCGCCTTCCGCGCGGGCAATGCCCCGCACATCGTGCAGGTGTTCGAAGTGGGCACCGCCACCATGATGGCCAGCAAGGGCGCCATCGTGCCGGCCGGCAAGGTGCTGGCCGATGCCGGCTACAAGTTCGACCCCAAGGGCTACATCTCCGCCGTGGTGGGTTACTACACCGCACCCAACGGCCAGATGCTGAGCTACCCGCTCAACAGCTCCACCACCGTGCTCAACTACAACAAGGACGCCTTCCGCAAGGCCGGCCTCGACCCCAACAAGCCGCCCGCCACCTGGCCCGAACTCGTGTCGGCCGCGGCCAAGCTGAAGGCATCAGGCGTCACCTGCCCCTTCACCACCAGCTGGCAGGGCTGGACGCAGCTCGAAAGCTTCTCGACCTGGCACAACACGCTCTTCGCCAGCCAGAACAACGGCTTTGGCGGCAACAGCGCGCGTTTGCAGGTCAACAGCCCGCTGCACGTGCGCCACATCGAGAACCTCGCCAACATGGCCAAGCAGGGTCTCTTCATCTACCGCGGCCGCAACAACCTCGGCGATGCGCCTTTCTACTCGGGTGAATGTGCGATGGCCACCGCCTCGTCGTCCACCTACGCGACCATCAAGAAGACCGCCAAGTTCGACTTCGGCATCGCACCCCTGCCCTACTACCCCGACGTGCCCGGCGCGCCGCAAAACACGGTGATCGGCGGCGCCTCGCTGTGGGTCATGTCGGGCAAGAAGCCGGCCGAGTACAAGGGGGTGGCGGCGTTCTTCAACTACCTGAGCGACCCCGAGGTGCAGGCCAAGAGCCACCAGCGTACCGGCTACCTGCCGGTGACGATGGCTGCCTTCCAGCTCACCGAGAAGTCGGGCTTCTACAAGCAGAACCCGGGCACCGACACCGCGGTCAACCAGATGATCCGCAAGACCACCGACAAGTCGCGCGGTGTGCGCCTGGGCAACATGGTGCAGATTCGCTCGGTGGTGGATGAAGAGCTGGAGCAGGTCTGGTCCGGCAAGAAGGGCGCGAAGGAGGCGCTCGACAGCGTCGTGAAACGCGGCAACGAGTTGCTGGAGCGCTTCGAGAAGGCCAACAAATAAGCCACCGTGGCCTCCGAAAAGCGAGTCGTCTTTCGCTCCGCCTGGCTGCCCTGGGTGCTGGTCGCACCCCAGGCGGCCGTGATCGGCGCCTTCTTCTTCTGGCCGGCGGCGCAGGCACTGCTGCAGTCGTTCCAGCAGTCCGACGCCTTCGGCACCTCCACCGAGTGGGTGGGTCTCGAAAACTTCCAGCGCCTCTTCGCCGACGACACCTACGTTGCCAGCTTCAAGACCACCGCCGTCTTCTCGGTGCTGGTGGCTGGGCTCGGCCTGAGCCTGTCTCTGCTGCTGGCGGTGTTTGCCGACCGGGTGGTGCGCGGCGCGCTCGTCTACCGCACGCTGCTGATCTGGCCGTATGCGGTGGCACCCGCGGTGGCGGGCGTGTTGTGGCTCTTCATGTTCGCGCCCTCCATCGGCATCGTGTCGTACGCATTGCGGGCCTTCGGCATCGACTGGAACCACCTGCTCAACAGCGAGCATGCGATGACACTCATCGTGCTGGCCGCGGTGTGGAAGCAGATCTCGTACAACTTCCTCTTCTTCCTCGCCGGACTGCAGAGCATCCCCCGCTCGCTGATCGAAGCGGCGGCGATCGACGGCGCGCGCCCCTGGCGCCGCTTCTGGACCATCCAGTTCCCGCTGCTCTCGCCCACCACCTTCTTCCTCTTCGTGATCAACGTGGTGTATGCCTTCTTCGACACCTTCGCCATCGTCGACGCGGCCACTCAGGGCGGGCCGGGCAAGGACACCGCCATCCTCGTCTACAAGGTCTACTACGACGGCTTCAAGGCGCTGGACCTGGGCGGCTCGGCAGCGCAATCCGTCGTGCTGATGGGAATCGTCATCGCGCTCACCGTCATCCAATTCAGGTTCGTGGAAAAGAAAGTGAGCTACTGAGATGGTGGAACGCAGACCCACCCTCGGCATCCTCGCCAACGTCGTGCTCATCCTCGGCGTGCTCATCGTCGCCTTCCCGCTCTACGTGACCTTCGTCGCCTCGACGCAGACGGCCGAGCAGATCGTGCAGACACCGATGTCGCTCGTGCCGGGCAACCAGATGGTCGAGAACTACACCGCGGCGCTCAAGGGCACCGGCATGGGTGCGGCATCGAATGCGCCGGTCGGCCGGATGATGTTCATCAGCCTGGTCACCGCACTCGTGATCGCCTTCGGCAAGATCGCGATCTCGCTGCTGTCGGCGTTTGCGATCGTCTACTTCCGCTTCCCGTTCCGCATGGCCGTGTTCTGGGCCATCTTCGTCACGCTGATGCTGCCGGTGGAGGTGCGCATCGGGCCGACCTACCAGGTGGTGTCCGACTTCGGCATGCTCAACACCTACGCCGGCCTGACCGTGCCGCTGATCGCCTCGGCCACCGCCACCTTCCTCTTCCGCCAGTTTTTCCTGACCGTGCCCGACGAGCTGGCCGAAGCGGCCCGCATCGACGGCGCCGGCCCGATGCGCTTCTTCATCGACGTGCTGGTACCGCTCTCGGCCACGAGCTGCGCGGCGCTCTTCGTCATCCAGTTCATCTACGGCTGGAACCAGTACCTCTGGCCGCTGCTCGTGACCACCGACGAAAGCATGTACCCGGTGGTGATCGGCATCAAGCGCATGATCAGCGGCGGCGATGCCGCCACCGACTGGAACATCGTCATGGCCACCGCCGTGCTCGCGATGCTGCCGCCGGCCGTGGTCGTTCTCCTCATGCAGCGCTGGTTCGTCAAAGGCC
>DASWSY010000427.1:0-6557 GCA_036402415.1 Rhizobacter sp.
TTGAGCGGCACGGCGCCGAGGTCGTCGGCGCGCACCGACGACAGTGCGCCGCCGTAGCGGCCAAAGGCGGTGCGTGCGTAGTCGCAGATGAAGGCTTGTGTCATGGAGTGCTCCAGCGAAGAAAGACGAACAACGGATCACGAAATTATCGTGGGGTGGGGATGTCCACTTCGCCTGCTGTGCAGAACGTGTGAGGGTCCTTGCTTGCTGGTGCTTTCGGCGGCGGCGAGCAGGCGGGGCGGGCGAATTCCTCCATGTCCCCAAGCGCTGCACGCCGCCGAAAGCGATGGAATGGGAAATCAGGCCGCCCGAGCCAGCGCCCGCTCCCCATACACGCCACCGAAGCGATTCGAGAGGAAGTCAGACAGAGACAACTCCTCCTGCCGCACGAAGCCCCGCTGCGGCAACCGCCCTTCAACGAGAAGATCCAGCATCGCGCACAAGCTGCTTGCCGTCGTCACCTGGATCGCGCTGCACAGCCGGCCCGCCAACACCTGGCTGTAGATCTTGCGCGCGTAGGTCTCCTGCTGGAGACGACCGTCGCGCATGCCGCTCACCGTGACGAAGACGATCACCACGTCCTGCAGCGTGGCAGGCAGGGCGTTCTCGAGGATGTCTTTCAGCACGCCGCGCCGGTCTTTCAGGCGCAGGTCGTGCAGCAGCGCCTTCATGATGGCCGCGTGGCCGGGGTAGCGGATGGTGCGGTAGTTGAGGGTGCGCACCTTGCCCGAGAGCGACTCGCACAGCGTGCCCAGGCCGCCCGAGGTGTTGAAGGCTTCGTAGAGCACCCCGTCGAGCGAGAACTCCTCGCGCTCCTCGAGCGCGGGCACGTTCGTGATGCGGCCGTCGACGATGGCTTCGCAGGGCTCGCAGTATTCGTTGATGACGCCCTCGGTGCTCCAGGTCAGGTTGTAGTTCAGCGCGTTGCTCGGGTAGGCCGGCAGGGCGCCCACGCGCATGCGCACGCTGTCGAGCGTGTCGAAGCGGCGGGCGAGATCGGCGGCGACGATGGAGATGAAGCCCGGCGCGAGCCCGCACTGCGGGATGAACGCGCTCGTGGCGCCGTCGGCCAGGGCGCGGATGCGGCGCGTGCTGGCCACGTCTTCGGTCAGGTCGAGATAGTGCACGCCGGCGTTGCGGGCGGCTTCGGCCACCGCGACCGTGAGGTGGTAGGGCGCGGCGCTGAGCACCGCGAAGCGACCCTGCAGCGCCGCGCGCAGTTGCGCCGGGTCCTGCACGTCGAGCACGAGGGTGTCGATGTCGGCGCCGGATGCGTCGCGCCGCAGT
This sequence comes from Rhizobacter sp., assembly GCA_036402415.1. GTDB lineage: Bacteria > Pseudomonadota > Gammaproteobacteria > Burkholderiales > Burkholderiaceae_C > Rhizobacter. The sequence continues at coordinate 1,288 of DASWSY010000427.1, forward strand.
TCGGCAAGCTGATCGGCCGAGCGGTCGGCCACCGTCACCCGAAAGCGCCGCGGCCCGGGGGCCTGGGCCAGCAGCGCTGCCACCACCGAGCCGATCTTGCCGCCCCCAATGACGAGGATGGAATGGGTGTGCATGGTGTGCCCCTTTCGAAACGGATGACGTGCCTGAATTCTCGGCAGCGGCTGTGCAATATGCAGCTGGCGTTCAGACGATTCGAGGCGCATATTTCGTCAGACTGACGAGAGGCATTGCCACTAATGACCAGTACCGTCCTGGATGCCACCGACCGCGCCCTGCTTGCCCTGCTGCGCGAGAACGCCCGCGCGCCGATCGCCGAGCTGGCGCGGGCGCTGCAGCTCTCGCGTACCACGGTGCAAAGCCGGCTGGAACGGCTGGAGCGTCAGCGGGTGGTGGTGGGCTACACGGTGGTGGTGCCGGACGCAGCCGAAGCGGCGCTAGTGTGCGCACACATTTTCATCACGGTGGCGCCACGTCAGAGCGCCCTGATCGAAGAGGCGCTGCGCCGCATCCCGGAGGTGCGCGTGCTGCATTCGGTGAGCGGGCCCTTCGACCTCATCGCGGTGGTGGCCGCCCATTCGATCGGCGAACTCGATGCGCTGATCGACCGCATCGGCGCGCTCGATGGCGTGGAGCGCACGACTTCTGCGATCGTGCTGTCGACGCGGATCGAGCGTTAGACGGAACGGGGACCGTGGGCTAACTTGGTGAAGACCGGCATCCGCAAAGACACGTAGCGGCCGGTGTCGATCTGGGCAATACCGCACAGCACTCGCAGATGGTGCGGCCGCACTGTCAGAACTAGCAGGTGCGGCCGGGGGCCTGCTGAACATAATCGGTTCAAGTTCAGGGGGCAGGCGACCGAAAAAGTCGCACAAGAAGCCAAATTCACGGGGCCCGTCAGGCGGCCGGCATGAAAGAAGTACCTACACCCACATTGATCGACGTGGCCCAGCTGCGCATCGGGATGTTCGTGCATCTCGAAGGGGGATGGATGTCACATCCGTTTCCGCTCAGCAGCTTCAAGATCGGCTCGGCCGCGCAGATCGCAACCATCCGGTCGCTGGGCCGCCAGCGGGTGCGCTGGAGCCCCGACCGCAGCGACCCCGCGGCGGTGCAGAGCCTCGTGCATCCGCAAGCCGCAGACGGCGACGATGCCGCGTTGCCCGACACCGTGCCCGCCGAAGACGCGCTCGCGCCCCTGGCCGAAACCCCCGAGGCGGCCGAGCGCCGCCAGCGCCGCGAAGCCCTGCACGCCCAGCGCGAGGCCCTGCACTTGTGCGAGCAGCAGTTCGCCGAGGCGACCAGCGCGTGCAAGCGCGCCACCGACGTGGTGCTCACGCAGCCCCAGCAGGCGCGCGAGCAGACCGAGGCGCTGGCGCAGGCCTTCGTCGACAAGATGATCGGCCAGCAGGAGATGTGCATCCGCCTGCTGACCGAAGCCGCTGGCGACAAGGCGTCGCTGCATGCCGTCAACGTGGCGGTGATCTCGCTCCTGATGGGCAAGACCTTCGGCCTGTCGGCCGCCGAGATGCTCGACCTGGGCGTGGGCGCGATGCTGCACGACATCGGCAAGGTGGAGCTGCCCGAGCGGGTGCGCCACCGCGAGGAGCACTTCACCCCGGCCGAGACCCAGTTCTACCAGGAGCACGTGGCCCACGGCGTGACGCTCGCCAAGAAGATGGGCCTGGCCTCGGGCGCCACGCTCGTGATCGCGCAGCACCACGAGCATGCCGACGGCAGCGGCTTCCCGCTCAAGCTCAACAGCGACCGCATGACCATCGCCTCGCGCATCGTCTCGCTGGTCAACCGCTACGACAACATGTGCAACCCGCACGTGCCCTCGCGCGCGCTCACGCCGCACGAAGCGCTGTCGCTGCTGTTTGCCCAGGGAAAGAACCGCTACGACACCGCCATCCTCGGCGGCTTCATCAAGATGATGGGCGTGTACCCGCCGGGCTCGGTGGTGCAGCTCACCGACGACCGCTATGCGATGGTCGTCTCGGTCAACTCCGCGCGGCCGCTCAAGCCGCGCGTGATGGTGCACGAGCCCAAGGTGCCGCGCGACGAGGCGCTGCTGCTCAACCTCGAATGCGAGCCACGCCTGGGCATCCGCCGCAGCCTGAAGCCGCAGCAGTTGCCGACCGAGTCGCTGGATTACCTGTCGCCGCGCACCCGGGTGGCCTACTTCTTCGAACCGGACGTCGTGCCCCTGGAGGAAGCGGCGTGATGGCGACCCCCCGATCGTCGGTTGCGCCGATCGACCCGCCACGAGGGTCGGGCCCGGCCTGGGGTGGCCCGGCGCGGCGGCCCGAGGCGTCATGAGCGCCGCGGCGAGGGCGGCAACACTCGAACATTGGTCGGCGCTGATCGAGGGCTTGCTCGATCCGGTCTGGCTGGTCGACGCGCAGGACCTGAAGATCCTCGCCGCCAACACCGCGGCCGGCGAACTGCTGGGCATCGACGCGTGGTCGCTGCGCGGCCGGGCCGCCAGCGACCTCAGCGCCACCGCCGAAGACATCGCCTTCTGGGACGAGGCGCGCCAGGGCCTGTCGGAAGCCATCCTGTCCGACACCGTGGTGCGCCGCTTCGACGGCAGCATCGTGCCGGTCACGCGCCGCGTGAGCCGCATCGGCCAGATGAGCGACTGCGAGGTGCTGATCGTCACCCTGCGCGACCTGACCGCGCAGCGCGCCGCCGAGGAAGAGCTTGACACCCGCGTCGCCGAACTGCGCGCCACGCTCGAATCGAGCGCCGACGGCATCCTCGTCACCGACCTCTCCGGCGCGATCCGCAACTTCAACCGCCGCTTCGCCGCGATGTGGGCCCTGCCCGACGAACTGCTGGCGCAACGCGACGACCGCGCGCTGCAGGACTGGATGCGCCGCAGCGTCACCGACGGCGAGCAGTACGCGCGGCGCCTTTCCGCCATCCTCGACGCCGCCCTGCTGCAGGCGAGCGACGTGCTCACGCTGCACTCGGGCAAGGTGCTCGAACGCGTGACGCTCCCTCAGTGCAGCCGCGGCCAGCCGATCGGGCGGGTGTTCTCCTTCCGCGACGTGACCGAGCAGATCGCGGCGCAGGCGCGCATCGAGCAGCTCTCGCACACCGATGCCCTCACCGGCCTGCCCAACCGCCGTCTGCTCGAAGACCGCGCCGAGTTCGCGCTCGCCATGGCGCAGCGCAACGGCCAGCCCTTCGCGCTGATGGTGCTCAACCTCGACCGCTTCAAGCACGTGAACGACACGCTCGGCATGCGTGCCGGCGACCGCGTGCTGCTGGAGGTGACCGAGCGCATCAAGTCCTGCCTGCGCAACGTCGACACCGTGGCACGCCTGGGCGGCGACGAGTTCGTGCTGCTGGTGCACCAGGCCGACGCTGCCGGCGCCGAGGCCACTGCACGCCGACTGCTCGGCGCGATGGGCCGGCCCTTCACGCAGGGCGGCGCGAGCTTCACCGTCACCTGCAGCATCGGCGTGGCCTCGTGCCCGGCCGATGGCACGAGCCTCGACGAGCTGATGCGCGGCGCCGCGGCGGCCATGCACCGTGCCAAGGAGTCGGGCCGTGCGGGCTTCCGCTTCCACCAGGCCCAGCCCGAGGGCTCACGCCACTCTCGCATGCAGATTGACCACGCCATGCGCCAGGCGCTGGTGAGCGGGCTCTTCCGCCTGCACTTCCAGCCACAGGTCGACCTCAAGACCGGCGCGGTGCTCGGCGCCGAGGCGCTGATCCGCTGGCGCGACCCGGTGCTGGGCGATGTGGCGCCGGGCGAGTTCATCCCGGTGGCCGAAGAGAGCGGCTTCATCATCCCGATCGGCGACTGGGTGCTGTCGCAGGCGGTGCGCCAGGCGGCCGCGTGGCGCGCGCGGGGCGTGTCGCTGCCGGTGTCGATCAACGTCTCGGCGCTGCAGTTCCAGCAGCCCGATTTCATCGAGCGTGTGCAGCGCGAGCTCACCGGCGCCGGCCTGCCGCCCGAGCTGCTCGAGCTCGAGCTCACCGAGAGCATCCTGATCCGCGATTCGGAAGACGCGCTGCACCGCCTGCAGGCGCTGCACGAGCTGGGCGTGGGCCTGGCGATCGACGACTTCGGCACCGGCTATTCGAGCCTCGGCTACCTGAAGCGCTTCCCCATCCACCGCCTGAAGATCGACCGCAGCTTCGTCAGCCACCTGCCCGGCGACCAGGGCGACCAGGCCATCGTCAACGCCATCATCCAGCTCGGCCGCGCGATGAACCTCACGGTGACCGCCGAGGGCGTGGAGACCGAGCCGCAGCGCCAGTTCCTGCGAGAAGCGGGCTGCGACGAGTTCCAGGGCTATCTGTACGCGCCCGCGCTCGACAGCGCGGCCTTCGAGGAGCGCGTGGGCGTGGCAGCCGCGCCGCCGGCGGCCAAGGCCACGGTGCTGCGGCTGCGCTAGAGCCCGGCGCTAGGCCGCGGGCAGGCTGAGGTAGTGGCGGCCGAGCGCCGTCAGCTCGCCGTCGGCGCCGAGCAGGGTGGTGAAGCGGTTGTCGAGGTCCGCGCCGCCCCGGCCGGTGAACCAGGCATAGCGGAACACGTCGGCGCGGCTCTCGCACAGGCGGACCATCTCGGTCATCTGCGCCATCTGCTTGTCGATCGAGTCGATGGCAGCGGCACCGTCGCCCACGTGCCAGTTCGCCATTTCGGTGACCCAGAACGGCTTGCCGTACTTCGCGAGCCGGTCGAGCTGCCCGCCGAGCCCGTAGTCGTACCAGTGGAAGCCCAGGTAGTCGATGAGCGGGTCGCGGCCGCCGTGCGCGGCGCGATAGGCCGCGTAGAACGCGTCCATCCAGACCACCGGGTCGGCGTAGCCGGGCATCGTGCCCCAGGTGATCTGCGGGCCGACGATCTTCACGCCCGTGGCCTGAGCGATCGCCTCGAGGCGAGGCCACAGGGCAGCGGCCTGCTGCGGCGTGCGGTTCGCCTGGTCGACGAGGTTGGGCTCGTTGAGGGCCAGCAGGTAGCGCACCTGAGGGTTGGCGAGCAGCATCTGCGTGATCTGCGCGTCGTTGAAGTTCTGGTTCCACAGCATGGGGATGAAGTCCATGCCGTGGCGGCTGCGCAGCTCGCCGATGCTGCCGCCGGAGGGCGACGCGCTCCAGTCGTACCACCAGCTCAGGCCGGGCGAGAGCGCGGCGTAGTCGGCCGCGCTGCTCAGCGCATAGGCGATGCCGCGCTTGGCGCTCTTGCCGATGGGCGACGGGGTGGGCGCCGGTCCTGGTGCAGGCCCGGG
>DASWSY010000428.1:0-4420 GCA_036402415.1 Rhizobacter sp.
AGTCGGACGGCAGGGTCAGGGTCGCCAGCACGCTGCCGCTGTCGGCGGTGGCGCAGCTGGCCGGCGGGGCGCCGGTGCGAATCTTGAGCACCGCGCCGGCGGCGATGGCGGTCTCGATGGCGTCGAGGCGCGCATTACGAACAGCAACGGAGAACTGCAGCGACATGGCACACCTCGAAACTGTGAACGTGGCCGCAGCGTAGGACTATCAAACTCAGGTAGGGGGTTTGCCCACAAAAGAAAACGGCGCCCCGAAGGACGCCGCGTTCTCCCCCTGCCGATGGATCAGACTTCGGTGCCTTCGCCCGAGTCGTCGCCTTCGCCGCCTTCGTCGCCGCCTTCGTCTTCCTTGGTGTCGAGGCCTTCGATCTTGCCGCCGCCGACCTTGACGGTCTTCTTGGCGGCCTTCTTCGCGGCCTTGGCGGTGCCGGCCTTCGGCTTCGTGTCTTCGGACGGCTTCGGCGTCACCGCCGGCTTGTCCGCGTCACGCTTGCCGGCCTCGGTGAAGTAGAAGCCGTTGTCTTCATCGTCGTCGATGGCCTTGTCCAGCAGCTCCTCGGCCACGGACGCGTCCACCCAGTAGACGACGCCCTTCTCGTAGCGTACGCCGCCGAAGTGGAAGTTCTTCGCTCCGGTCAGCTTGATGCGGGTCTTGTCGCTCATGTTCCCTTTCCCCTCACGTGATTGGTTGCGCGCAATCGCAGCGGCACTTCACCCGGTTTTGCAATTAATTGCAAGTGTCACGCAAAGAAAAACCCCCGAGTCGCCCCGGGGGTTCGTCTACTGGCCCAACGCCGGGGCTTAGCCGCCGATGTTGATGTACTTCACGCAGGCGTCGTCTTCCTCGATCTGGAAGTCCACGCGCGCGGTGAGCACGATGATGTACTCACGGTTGCGGATGTCCTTGTCCGTCTCGATGTGGATCGCGCGCTGGATGCCGAAGATCAGGTTCAGCGGGTGGGTCAGCAGGCCCTGCGCCGACGGCATCAGGCCCACGCCTTCCACCGGCGAGCCCGAGCCGTAGACCGGCTGCACGCCCTGCAGGTACGAGTCGCCCAGCGAGGTCTCGCGGTTGGCGAGGATTTCGCGGTACTCGATCTCGTTCTCGGTCGAGATGAAGTGGCGCATCGCACTGCGGTTGCGGCGGTACTGCGACGGCAGGGTCTTCATGCCGTTCTTGAACAGCGCACGCGACACCGGGTCCGTACCGGCATCGACCACGTTCGCCGTTGCGCGGGCGAGGTAGCCGGTGACCAGCTTGAGGTACAGGTCGGACGACGCGGTGTTGCCCAGCAGCGCCAGCTCTTCGAGGTCCAGCGCGGCGCGTTCGGCGATCAGGTCCATGACCGTCGAGACGATGCCGCCACCGGCCTTGGAGCCGCCAGCGTCGTTGTGCGTGCCGATGTTGCCGCCTTCGATGTTGTCCTCGATGACTTCGTACGGCAGGCGCACCTCGGCGATGACTTCCTGCGTATTCAGCTCGATCTGCTCGGTGGTCGGCTTCGAGCGGCTGCGGTCGGCGTTGCTGTCGTCCAGATCGACCTTGTTACCGCCCTGCACGCCGGCGCGCATGATGCGGTTCGCGAACTGGATCTTGTTGATCTTGCGCTTCGGGGCGCTCATGACGACGCGGCGCACCTGCGAGAGCAGGGTCGGCTGCATCAGGAGCTTGCGGATGAACGCATCGGACTGTTCCGGGTTCATCAGACCGCCGTTGGAAGCGAGGTCGGACAGGGCCCAGTCGGCCTTCTGCAGGATTGCGGAATTGGAACTCATGGTGCATGCCTCCTCTAGGCAATTGCGATGTTCAGAAGTGGTACTGCGGACTGGGCTTGGGTTACTGCTCGCCCCGCGCCTTGGCTTCGAGCGCGTCGAAGGCCGGGATCAGGCCCTTGAACACGTCGGTTTCCCCTGCCGGGGCGTTGCTCTTGGTCACGCGCGACTGGCTGGTGCGCGAGTGAAGGGTGGTGCTCAGGTCGAGGGCGTCCTTGTGGACGACCACGGTGTTGTCGGCCTTGGTGACCGCCTGCTCGGCCTTCTCGACCGCAGCGGTGGCCTTGGCGTCGATGGCGTCGAGGCGCTGGGTCAGCGCGGCGTTCGCGGTGGACAGCTCGTCCAGCTTCTCGCCCTGCTGCTTGAGCATCACCGCCATCGGGCCGACGGTTTCCTTGAGGGCCTTGATGATGTCGCCGGCCGAGACCGCACCCTTCGACAGGTCCTCGGCGCCGGTGTCGGCACCTTCGCCCGTGCCTTCCGCACCAGCGGTGGCAGCAGCGGCCGGGTCGGTCACGTCGGCGGTGCCCTGCGCGGCAGCGGCGGCAGCCGCAGCAGCGTCGGTGGCTTCGGTGTTGGCTTCGTCGCCGGTGGCGGCGGTGTCCGTCGCGGCAGCCGCGCCCGCATCAGCGGCGCCGGCTTCGTCGGACTTGTTCACGTTGTCGAACAGGCCGGCGAGGTCGCCGAACACAGCTTCACGGGTATTGGTCTTGCGCATGTCGGCACCTTCGGTTTTGGCGGTTTCGGTGTTGGTGGCGGTGACCGTAGAGCCTTCAAAGTCACCTGCCAACTTCTGTTCCATCTTGAACACCTCGACCGGCAGCACCTTGGCGAGGCCGGCGACGTGCTTGGAGAACGCCTTGAGCGCGGTTTCCACCTTGCCCGAGAACTCCTCCTGCGTTTTCGAGTCGGCGGCGCAGGCCCAGAACGTTTCCATCAGGGCGTCCATCGACATGCGCACGCTCGGGTAGAACGTCTGCGACGCCAGCGTGGTCGAGAAGTCGCTCGACGCGTGCCACGTGCAGAAGTCCTTGACCACGCGGTCGAACGCGACCGCCACGTCTTCGTTGATCGCGACCAGCGAGCCCTCGCCGTCGGCGTCGTAGCCGTCCTGCTTGAGCACGACGACACCGCCTTCCAGCGCCTCGGCGTGGTCGGCCTCGACGCGCAGGCCGGCGGCCTTGAGCAGCGGGAACACCTTGGGCGCGGCGGCCTTCGACACGAACACGCCGGTGATCTTCGGCGCACCCTTCGGCTCGAACGCCTTGAGCACGCGCTCGGCGAGGCCCTTGTGCGATTCCGGGAGCGGCTCGCTCTTGAGGATCGCGAACGGGCGGCGGTTGGCGCCGTGCTTGACCAGCGAGACCTTCTCGATGGTGGCGGAATGCAGCTCGTTGGCCGACAGGTTGATCTTCACTTGACGTTCTCCAGAAAGTCGTAGCGGTGGCGGTGGTCGCCGTCCTGTTCGGTGACGGTTCCCTTCGTGATGTAGTGCATGTGGCCGTCGGGCGCTTCCTCGGTCATGCCGCCCATGAAGGCGCCTTCCTCGGAGAACATGACGACGTAGCGGTGCGTGTGGCCGTCCTCGGCCTTGGCGGTCGTGCCCCAGAGCAGACCGTCGTCGGGGAGTTCGAGCTCGATGGTGTCGGCGTCGTCTTCGCGCAGCGCCTTGCCGTACATCGAGAAGCCGCCGATCTCGCCGCTCTTGACCAGCGCCCAGCGCGCCGGGTCGGGGAAGTGCACGCCCATCACCCACGCGCCTTCCGGGAAGTCCGGGTCGCCCTTGCGCGCGATGAAGGATTCGACCACCAGCACTTCCGTGTCTTCGAGGTCGTGCTCGGCGTCGATGTTGGTCACCCGTCCCTCGGCGAGGAACTTGTGCGCCATCTTCTCGATCTCCTCGGCGACCATGTAGTCGCCATGGGAGTCCGGCACGCCCGGCTCGTACACGATGCCGTAGGCGATGCGCTTCTCGTCGTCGGTCTTGCGGATTTTCGAGGTCGAGTTCATCGCGCGGACCTTAGAGCCTCCAAAGTCCGCTGTGCAATCAATTGCACTCAGGCGTCGGGGTCCTCGTCGCCGCCCCGGCCGTCGTACAGCGCGCTGACCGCGCCGGCGCCGAACAGCACGCTCGCGGTGTCGCTCAGGTCCTTGCGGTTGCCGAACAGGCGTTCGCCCAGCACGTCGGGCTCGGTGATCCCCGCCACCGCGCCGGCCAGCGATTCGTCGATCTCCAGCACCGGCACCGTGCCCACGGGAACGATGATGCCCCGGCAGTTCGGGTGGTACGGCGGCAGGTGGAAGCGCGCGTCCAGCAGGCCGGCCTGATCCAGCCGGTTGAAGGCGGCGAGGCCGGCCTTCGTCTGCTTCGGCCACGGCGCGAGGTTGGCGAGGGCGATGGGGTCGGTCGTGCCGAACACCTGCGCGAGGTGCTGTACACCCTGCGCCACCGGGAAGGTCATGCCGTGCATGCGCCGGCACACCGCGCAGGTGTGGCTGTCGAGCAGCTCGCTGACCTGATACTCCTTGATGCCGCCGGCGGTGGCCTCCAGCAGGAAGCCCGCGCTGCTCAGGCGCGACACGTGCAGGTTGGCGGCGAGGCCGAGGTACTGGCTGCCGCGCTTGGCGCCAGCCGCGCGCAGGGTCT
>DASWSY010000429.1:0-4357 GCA_036402415.1 Rhizobacter sp.
AGGAAGGCCCGGCCGCGAAGTCGCTCGCGCTGGCAGGGCTCACAGGCAGACGATCAGAGCCTGGAGGGCGGGCCGCGGCTGCGCGGCGCCAGGGCGAGCAGTGAAGCCGCCGTGGCCGTGCTGCCGGGCGGTGCCGCGAAGGCCAGGCCGGCGAGCAGCGCCGCGGCGGCCGCGCCGGCCATGGCGCTCGAACCGAGGTGCGAGAACGCGAGGCAGGCCGCGCAAAGCTGGGCCGCGCCCGGGTGCTCGTGGCCGCCATCGCCCTGCGATGCCTGCGCGGGCCAGTGGCTCAGCTCGTGCACGACGGCGCCCTGCTGCGTGAGCAGCAGCAGCACCGCGAGAAAGAGTCCGCCGAGGAATTTGCGCATGAGGGGCCGTTCGCAGGCGCCGAGCCGGCACCGCGGGCGTCGATTGTGGCAGGCGACGCAAAGCCCGTCAGCGACTCACCCCACCGTCAGGCCACCCTCAGGACACCGGCCGGTAGTCGAAGTAGTCGAAGTCCGCATGCAGGCCCGAGCCGCTCAGGTCCTGGCAGGCCACGCCGACGTAGTTGCCGGTGAAGCCGAAGCTGCGCGGGTAGCCCTGGTCGAAGCGGGTGGCGTGCTCGTCGGAGAGCATGGCCGAACGCAGCGTCTCGCCGATGGGGCGCCAGTCGCCTTCGGCCAGCGCGTACGAGAAGCGCAGCAGCTCGCCTTCGAACTGCAGCCGCATCCACACGCGCGGCGCGTCGCCGACGGCGATGGGCGCGGCGGCCTCGCGCATGATCCCGTGGTCGTTGACCGACAGGCGCAGCACACGGCCGTTGCGTTCGTCGTCGTGCGTGAGGTGCAGGTAGGCGTGGTTCTGCGTGTTGTAGTAGGCCACAAGGCCCGCCATCTGCTGGAACACCACCGGCTCGAACTCCACCACCGTCTCGGCCTCGCAGTCGAAGTGCTGCTGGCGGCGCGCGACGAGGCTCTGGTCGAAGTTGGACATCAGCGAGCAGCGCCCCACCAGGCGCAGGTGGCCGGGCCGTGCCGTCAGCGACAGCCAGCTCGGGTCGTGCGGCTCGCGCAGCGTGTTCCAGTGGCCGGACAAGGCGGACGACGAGAAGTCGTCGCGCACCGGCTCGCGCTCCACCGGCGCCGGGGCCAGCTTGGGCGCGGGCACTTCGGTGCGGGGCGCGTTGTCGCCGTGGGCCAGGCGTGGCCAGCCGTCCTCTGTCCACTCCACGCGCTGCAGCGCCGTCTCGCGGCCGAGGTTGCAGTGCAGGTCTTCGTACTTGTCCGGCGCCGTGGCGGGCGGGTTCTCGCGCCATTCCAGCGGCCGGCCGCACAGGTGGGCCATGTACCACTCGCCGTCGGGCGTGTCGACCAGGCTCGCATGGCCGGCGCGCTGCAGGCCGGCCGGCGACTTGCCCTGCGCGGTGAGCATCGGGTGATGCGGGCTGAGCTCGTAGGGGCCGTCGATCGAACGCGAGCGTGCGATGGTGACGGCGTGTTCGTAGAAGGTGCCGCCCTCGGCGGTGAGCAGGATGTACCAGCCGTCGCGCTTGTAGAGGTGCGGGCCTTCGACCACGCCGAGCGAGGTGCCGGCGAAGATGTTCTTCACCGGGCCGGTGACGCAGCGCCGCTCGTGGTCGTATTCCTGGAGCAGGATGCCGTGGAAGGCGTTGTGCCCGGGCCGGTGGTCCCACTGCATGCTGAGCACCCAGCTTCGGCCGTCGTCGTCGTGGAACATCGACGCGTCGAAGCCGCGGCTGTGCAGGTAGACCGGCTCCGACCACGGGCCGCTCGGGTGCGGTGCGGTGACGACGTAGTTGGGCGTGTCCTTGTACGCACCGAGCTTGCTGCGCACGTTCGTGAACACCATGTAGTACGTGCCGTCGCGGTGGCTCAGGCAGGGCGCCCAGATGCCGGCCGAGTCGGGGTTGCCGCGCATGTCGAGCTGGCTCTTGCGCGTCAGCGCGTATGACAGGTGCTGCCAGTGCACCAGGTCGCGCGAGTGGTGGATGCGCACGCCGGGCCACCACTCGAAGGTGGAGGTGGCGAGGTAGAAGTCGCGGCCCACGCGCAGGATGGCGGGGTCGGGGTGGAATCCGGGCAGCACCGGGTTCTGGATGTTCATGGGCATGTCTCAGATGGGTCGGGGCGAGCGCGGGCGGGCCGAGCGCCGGGCCGCTCCCAAGCCGGCCCGCATCCCCTCGGGGGATCGGCCGGCGTACCCGCCGGCCGAGGGGTTGTCACACGAACCGGTTGAACCAGTTCTCCAGCGCCTCTTGACGGCCGGAGCGCGGCGCGACGTCGGTGTTGCGGTCGAGCGTGCGCTGCGCGAGCGCCGCCAGGTCGAACTGGCCGGCGTGGATGCCGCGGCCGAGTTCGCCTTCCCAGCCGGCGTAGCGCTCGGCCACCGCACGGGCATGGCCGCCGTCCTGGATCATCTTCTCGGCGATCAGCAGCGCACGGGCCGACAGGTCCATCGCGCCGACGTGCCCGTGGAAGAGGTCTTCCGGGTCGAGCGACTGGCGGCGCACCTTGGCGTCGAAGTTCAGGCCGCCGGTGGTGAAGCCGCCGGCCTGCACGATGTAGTAGAGCGCGAGCGCGGTCTCGCCCAGGTTGTTGGGGAACTGGTCGGTGTCCCAGCCGCACTGCATGTCGCCGCGGTTCATGTCCAGCGAGCCGAAGATGCCCAGCGTGATCGCCGTGACGATCTCGTGCTCGAAGCTGTGGCCGGCGAGCGTGGCGTGGTTGGCTTCGATGTTGACCTTGACGTCCTTCTCCAGCCCGTACTGCTTGAGGAAGCCGAAGACCGTGGCCACGTCGAAGTCGTACTGGTGCTTGGTCGGCTCGCGCGGCTTGGGCTCGATGAGGATGGGGCCTTCGAGGCCGATCTTGTGCTTGTGCTCGACCGCCATCGACAGGAAGCGGCCCATCTGCGCCAGCTCGCGCTTCATGTCGGTGTTGATGAGGGTCTCGTAGCCTTCGCGGCCGCCCCACATCACGTAGTTGGCGCCACCGAGCTTCTTGGTCGCGTCCATGGCTTCCTTCACCTGCAGTGCGGCCATGGCGAAGATCTCGGGGTCGGGGTTGGTGGCCGCGCCGCTCATGTAGCGGCGGTGGCTGAAGAGGTTGGCCGTGCCCCACAGCACCTTCATGCCGGTGCGCTGCTGGTGTTCGCCCAGCACGTCGACCATGCGGCGCAGGCGATCGGTGCTCTCGCGCGGCGTGGCGCCTTCCGGGGCCACGTCGAAGTCGTGGAAGCAGTAGTAGGGCACGCCCAGCTTGGTGAAGAAGTCGAAGGCCACCTCGGCCTTGGCGCGTGCGGCCTCCATCGGGTCGGCGATCTTGTGCCACGGGCGCTGGAAGCTGCCGTCGTAGCCGAAGACGTCGAAGCCGTTCCAGCAGAAGGTGTGCCAGTAGCAGGCGGCGAAGCGCAGGTGGTCTTCCATGCGCTTGCCGAGCACGACGCGGTCCTTGTCGTACCAGCGGAAGGCGAGGGGGTTGGTGCTGTTCTCGCCTTCGTAGCGGATGGGGGCGATGGACTTGAGGTAGCTCATGGGTACTTCTCCTGGAAAAGGTTCAGCCCGCGGGGCTCAGGCTTGATTGAGAGAAAAGTTCGCGGGTTGCGGCATAGAGGCCGCGGAAACGCTGGTGGCGCGTGGCGAGCGCCGCCGCACGGTGGGTTCGTGGCGAGAAGCGCTCGCGCAGCGCGGGCGGGCGGCACACCTCGGCTTCGTCGCCGCCATCGGCCAGCCAGGCCAGGCGCGCAGCGCCGAGCGCACCGCCGGCCTCGCCGCCTTCGAGCGTGCGCACCTCCACGCCGAGCACGTCGGCCAGCAACTGCGCCCACAAGGCGCTGCGCGCGCCGCCGCCCACGAGCGCGAGCGGCCCGACGTGCGTGCCGGCGGCCGTGAGCGCATCGAGCCCGTCGCGCAGGCCGAAGGACACGCCTTCCAGCACCGCGTAGGCCAGCGCCCGCGCGTCGGTGTCGTGGCTCATGCCGAAGAACACGCCGCGTGCGTTGGCATCGTTGTGCGGCGTGCGTTCGCCCGAGAGGTAGGGCAGGAAGAGGGGCGCGGCATCGCGCTCGGCATCGCGGAGCGTCTGCACGCGCGCGAGCAGCGCGGCTTCGTTCTCGGCACCGGTGAGCTGGGTCACCCAGTGCAGGCACGATGCCGCTGAAAGCATCACCGCCATCTGGTGCCAGCGCCCGGGCAGGGCGTGGCAGAAGGCATGGACGGCCGACGCGGGGTTGGGACGGAAGCGGTCGTTGACGACGAAGAGCACGCCGCTGGTGCCGAGCGACAGGAAGCCGTCACCGTTGTTGACCGCGCCGATGCCGACGGCGCTGGCCGCGTTGTCGCCACCGCCGCCGGCCA
>DASWSY010000430.1:0-3734 GCA_036402415.1 Rhizobacter sp.
GCACCTTGTCGGAGCTGGCGGCAGCGGCCAAGGCCGCGACCAGCAGCGCATGCCCGATCGGGATCGCGACCACCGCGGCGCCGAGGAAGACGAAGAGGATCAATACGGTCATGTCGTGCTCCTTGGACTCACCAATGGGCCTGCGGCACGTTGTCGCCGACGGGTGCAGGTTCCTCGCTCGTGTTCCATGCGCGCCAGGCCGAGAACAGGGCGAGCACCGCGAGCATTGCCATGCCGCCCATCACGCATCCGTAGGTGATCGATCCAGGCACCTGCAGGATCGGAGACTTCTCGTCGTGCACGATCTCGAGCATGCGGAACGTCGCGACGGTGAGCACCGCATAGAGCGCGACAACGCCCAGCCAGCCAAGGGTCGACAGCGCGCGGCGCGCCATGAACGGCAGCTTCTCCATCAGGAAGGTCGTCGTGATGTGCGCCCCGTGTTGGGCTGCAAGCACCACGCCTGCCATCACCAGCCAGGGGAACAGCAGTTCGGGAACCTCGTTGCCCCACTGCAGGCTGGATCCGGTGGCATATCTCAGGACGGTGTTCGCGCAAAGAATCACGAAGATCACCGACGTGCTCACCCACAGCACCGCCCGGCATATGCCGCCGACAGCGCGTTCAATCGCATTCATGATTTGTCTCCAGAGGAGGGCGCATCGATTCGCGCCCGGATGACGCCATTACTGGGCTTGGGATGCGCCGACAACCTTCTTGACGTAGGGACCGATCGGGCCGCTCATCCACTTGTCGGTGACCGGTGCGGTTGCCTTCGCGAAAGCCGCCTTGTCCACGGTGGTCACCTGCACGCCTTTGGCCTTGAGGTCGGCAAGCAGCTTGTCCTCCGACTCCTGCGAGAGCTTGCGTTGCAGGGCGGTGGCTTCGGCGGCGGCTTCCTGAACCGCCTTCTTGTCCGCGTCGGAGAGCTTGTCCCAGGACCGCTTGCTCATCAGGAACGGCGTCATCTGGAATTGATGATTCGTCAGTGCCAGGTTCTTCTGGACCTCGTAGAGCTTGCTGGCGTGAAAGTTCACCAGGGGGTTCTCCTGCCCATCGACCACGCCCTGCTGCAAGGCGACGTACAACTCGGCGAACTTGATCTGCTGCGCTTCGGCACCCAGCGCCTGCATGATCTCCACCAGCACGGTGTCCGGCGGGGTCCGCATCTTCAGCCCTTTCAGGTCTTCGACCTTGGCGATCGGCCGCTTGCTGTTGGTCATCTGGCGAATGCCGTTGTCCCAGAAGCCGAGCGCAATCAGGCCCTTCTCGGCGGACTTGTCGGCCAGTTCCTTGCCGAGCGGCCCGTCGAGCAGCTTGAAGGCGGCGGCGGCATTCGAGAAAAGGAAGGGCATGCCGAAGGCGGCGTACTCGGGCACCGCATTGGCCACTGCGCCTTGCGAATTGGCGCTCATGTCCAGCGCGCCGGTGCGCAGCGCCGTCACCATTGCCGCGTCGTCACCCAGCTGCGCCGACGGTGCCACCTGGACCTCGATGCGTCCGCTGGTCTTGGCTTTGAGTATCTCGGCGAACTTGACGGACGCCTCGTGGCGTGGATTGCCTGGCGCGGCGCCGTGGCCGAGCGTCAGCTTGACGGCTTGCGCCTGGGCTGCGATAGGCAGAGCAGCCGCGGCGGCCATCGCGATCAAGGTACGAATGACGGTCTTGCGTTGCATGGTCTTGTCTCCTTTTTTGGTGGTTCAGTGGATCAACATGCCGCCATTCACGTCGAGCGTGATCCCGGTGCAGTAGGCGGACAGGTCGCTGGCCAGGAACACGCAGGCACCGGCCACGTCGGACGCGGCGCCCAGGCGGGCGAGCGGGATCGACTCGGCGATCTCCTTCTTGCGCTCCGGGGTCAGCTTGCCCTGGGTGATGTCGGTCTCGATCAGCCCCGGGGTGATGCAGTTGACGCGGATGCCTTCGATCCCGAATTCGCGTGCCATGGCACGCGCCAGGCCGAGCACGCCAGCCTTGGCGGCGGAGTAGTGGGGGCCGCCGAAGATGCCGCCACCTCGCTGGGCAGAAACCGAAGAGATGCAAACGATTGAACCCGACTGATGCTGGCGCATTGCGGGCAGCACCGCCTGCGACATGTAGAGCGTGCCGCGCAGGTTCACGTCGAGGATGCGGTCGTAGTCGGTGCCCGTGATCTCCAGCGTCTTGACCGGCTGGGTGATGCCGGCGTTGTTGATCAGGATGTCGATCCGGCCAAGTACCTTCAGCACTTCAGCAGCAGCAGCTTCGCAGGCAGCCTTTTCCGTCACGTCGGCCGTCAGGCCAAGGTGACCGTCCCCCAGCCGGGCTGCGGCACCCGCCGGCTCGGCGCGAGCCAGGTCGAGGATCGCCACCTTGGCGCCGTGAGCCGCCATCTGGCGTGCCGTCGCATAGCCGAGTCCGTTGAGCCCGGCCCCGCCGGTGATGACAGCAACCTTGTCCTTGAGCAGCATTTCGTCGATCTCCATGAAGAATTGAAAGTGGGCTTCGCAGGAGGCATCGACGAGCATGAAAGTCGATCAGGCGGCCCGGTTCACGTTGGGGTGGGCCGATGTCTCCGTTGATGGGCGCAATGGTCGGCGCCGAAGGAGATGACGACAAGCGATCATTCGTCAGGCTAAGATGACCGTTCGTCATGCTACGACCGGGTGAACCCTATGGCTTCATTGCCTCCTGTTGCCAATCTCCTCGCCTTCGAGGCGGTGGCGCGCCGCCGCAGCTTTGCGCTGGCCGCGACTGAACTTCACTTGACCGCTTCGGCCATCAGCCATCAGGTCGCACGACTGGAGGCCGATCTGGGGGTACGGCTCTTCGAGCGCAGCGCGCACGGCGTACGGCTCAGCAACGCGGGGGACCGCTACCTGGAACGCGTGGCGGGCGCCTTGACTGCCATCTCGACGGCCACGGAGGACCTGCGCAAGGGCGTTGGCAACAGCCTGTATGTGCACTCGGCACCCAGCATCGCGAGCCTGTGGCTGATGCCTCGGCTGCGCGGGTTCTCCCAGGCTCACCCCAACATCGCCCTTAACCTGTCCGCGGCCCACACGCCCAGCGATTTCGCGCTGGGGCAGGCGGATCTGGACATCCGATATGGCGTTCCCCAATGGGGGGATCTCGTGGTTGAACCCTTGTTCGTTGAACGCATCGTGCCCCTGGCCAGTCCGGCCTTCATCCGTGAGCATCGGCTCAAGCGGGTCGAGCAACTGTTCGACGTTCCGCTTATTCAGAGCAATGTCAGCGTGGTCCAGTGGTCCGACTGGCTAGAGCAATACTCGGACAGGCGTGCGCCAGAGCAGTTCGCTCTGCGGTTCGACCGTGCGCAAATGTCGCTGGATGCCGCGACGCAAGGGCTCGGCGTTGCCCTTGAGAGCGCCGTGAACGCAGGCCTGCATCTTTCGACCGGGAAACTCAAGCCGGTTTTCGGTTTGGACAAAGCCGTTCGGGTCAAGGCGCACTTCGTGGTCTACCCCGCCAAGCACGCAAAAAGACCGGCAGTAGAAGCCTTTCTATCGTGGGTGCACGGCGAAGCTGCGCGGACCGAAACGGTGGAGCGCTGAGCCGCATTCTGTCAAAGGAGGTATTTGGCCGCGTGCCCCGACGCGAGGAAATGCCGACTTTGTCGCTAGGACTGCCCGTGTCGGAAGCTGCCGCTTCCGCAGGGCCCCAAAGACAACTGCAAATGGCACCTACGCGACGTTGAGCACCTGACGACTGGGTAGGGCGATCTGAATGGCCGG
>DASWSY010000431.1:0-5549 GCA_036402415.1 Rhizobacter sp.
GAGCGTCTCTTCCATGTAGCGGCGGTTGTACATGCCGGTGAGCGGGTCCTTGATGGACTGGTCGCGCAGCACCTGGCGCAGCTTGGCGTTCGACAGCGACAGCGCCACCTGTTCGGCGATCGTCTGGGCCATGGTCGCGGCGCCCGCGGCGTCGTCCTTCGCCGCCGTGTCGTCCGACCACACGTGCAGCAGCCCCATCACCTCGCCGTAGGCCATCAAGGGGAGGCAGAGGTGGAACCCGGTGACGGCACTGTCGGCGTAGTGGCGGCAGCGCAGCTCCGAGCTGCTCTTGCAGAGGTGCGTCTGGCCGCGGCGCAGGCCCCAGCAGGCGTCGGGCTCCAGCATGCCGTCGTGCCGCGCGGCACCGTCGCCCCAGGCGCCTGCGTGCTCGAGCACGTCGGCGGAGTTGCGGAAGAGATAGACCGCGCCCGAGGTGCCGGGCAACAGGCGATGGCAGTAGAGGCCTGTCACCTCCAGGGCTTCGACCAGGGTCATCTCGGTCTGCAGCACGCGTGACATCTCGCCCAGCGCCAGCACTTCGTCGTTGCGCCTTTGCAGCGCGGCAAGCCCGTCTTCGAGGCGGGCGCTGGTCGCTCGCAGTGCATCGGTGGCGCGCTCGCGGGCA
Source organism: Rhizobacter sp. (assembly GCA_036402415.1). GTDB lineage: Bacteria > Pseudomonadota > Gammaproteobacteria > Burkholderiales > Burkholderiaceae_C > Rhizobacter. The sequence continues at coordinate 626 of DASWSY010000431.1, forward strand.
CGCATCGATCCGTAGATCACACGACCCAGGTAGAACAGCAGCGCGAAGGTGAGCAGGGTGCTGCCGAGCGAGAAACCGATGGACCAGGTCACCTTGCGGGTGAGTTCTGCGTCGATGCTCGCCAGCACATCCACTTCATGTGCCACCAGCCCGTCGGTCAGGCGGCGCACCTCGTCCATGTAGCGCTTGCCGGTGCCCGAGCTGACGGCCTGCTGAGCCGCCTGGAACCCGACCGTGCGCCGCAGTTCGACATTTCGCTGCAGGTCGGCGACCTTCTGGCGGGTGCTCGCGACGATGCGGGCCACGAGCTCGCGCTGTTCTGCCGAGTCGTGCTGGAAGTGGTGCTCGAGGCGCACGATCTCCGGCGGCAACTCGGCCATGGCCAGGTTGTAGGTCTCCAGGAAGTCGTCGCGGCCGGTGATGATGTAGCCGCGCTGGCCGGTTTCGGCATCGACGACCAGAGACTCGACGCGGCGCAGCGACTGCACCTGGCGCTCGACCCTTTCGCGCGCCTGCCGTGTTTCGTTGACCCAGCCGAGGCTCAGCGGCGGCATCGCAGCGGTGATGCACATCACGGCGGCGGCGATCACGGCCCCGGTGGCCAGGCGTTTCTGGTATTTCATCAAATTGCGGCGTGTGGGCACGGCCCTGCGCGGTCCGTGTCCCGACAGGGTAGGGCAAGCAGTCTCAGGCCGGTCGCCGGAAAAGCGCCGATGTGCCCCTTTGTCCAGGCAGGACAAGGGCGACGCGCGCTCTATGCATTCCAGCCGAAATACTGTATAAAAAGACAGTATGCCGCTGCCAAAACCCGAACCCGTGCCGGCGCAAGCGCCCGTCAAGGGGCGAGGCACCCAATGGGCCATCGTCCATCGCTACGCGCGACAGTCGGGCGAGGGCTTCGACGACGGCTGGGGCTCGCTCGACCAGATGGCCGAGGAAGAACACCTGCCCCTCGAGACCCAGATCATCGAGGAGCGGGTCAAGTCGATCCTGTCGAGCAACGACTCGCCCGACATCGGCTTCGACCTTTCCGTCAACCCCTACCGTGGCTGCGAGCACGGCTGCATCTACTGCTTCGCCCGGCCCACGCACAGCTACCTCAACCTCTCGCCCGGCCTCGACTTCGAAACCAGGATCATCGCCAAGGTCAACGCGGCCGAGCGCTTGCGCGAAGCGCTGGCGAGCCGGGCCTACGAGCCGTCGATGATCAACATCGGCGCGGCGACCGATGCCTATCAGCCCGTCGAGCGCAAGCTGCGCATCACGCGGTCCATCATCGAGCTGCTGCACGACTGCCGGCATCCGTTCTCCATGGTCACCAAGTCCTCGGGCATCGAACGCGACCTCGACCTCGTCGCGCCCATGGCGGCGCAGCGTCTGGTGGCCATCTACGTGTCGATCACCTCGCTCGACCCGAAACTCGCGCGCATCCTCGAGCCTCGGGCGGCGGCCCCGCACCGCAGGCTGCGCACGGTCGAGACGCTGGCCCGGGCGGGCGTGCCGGTGGGGGTCAGCGTGTCGCCGGTCATCCCGTTCATCAACGAGCCCGAACTCGAACGCATCCTCGAGGCGGCGGCTGCCGCGGGGGCCCAGTCGGCCTTCAGCATCGTGCTGCGCCTGCCCTGGGAGGTGAATCCGCTGTTCCAGCAGTGGCTGCAGCAGCATTTCCCCGAGCGGGCAGGGCGCGTGATGGCGCGCGTCCGCGAGATGCGCGGCGGCAAGGACTACGACGCGAGCTTCGGCACGCGCATGAAGGGCACCGGCGTCTGGGCCGAGCTGCTGCGCCAGCGCTTCGACAAGGCCTGCGCGCGCTTCGGCCTCAACAAGACGCGCATCGAGCTCGACACCACCCTCTTTCGCAAGCCCGTGCCCGAAAAGGGTACTCAGACCGCCGGGCGCCGTGCACGAGGTGCGGATGACACGCAGGGCGAGCTGTTCTGAGGCCGGGGCCTGCGCTCAGGCCGCAGCTTCGCCCGGGGCCTCTTCCGCGGCTTCGAGCGGAGCGTCGTCCGGGCCGGCGGGCCGCACGTCGCGCAGGTTGAGGGCGCCGGGCTGCCGGCCGCCCGTCTGGCCGAGCATCGCCGCGCTCACGCCCACCCCGTAGCGGTCGCGCAGCGCATCGGCACGCTGCTGCAGCCCCTCTGCGTCGTCGATGCGTGTCGAGTGTCGCTGCAGGGTCATGCGCGCCATGTCGATCAACTTGGCGTTGTAGGTGCGCTCGGCGTGGGCCAGCAGCGCCAGCACCGCCGAGCGGTGGTTGCCCTGGACGGTGTGCGTCACGGCCTGCTCGGCCATCTCGCTGATGCGCAGGTGCGCCTGGCGCACACGCTCGGCAAACGGCGGATGCGCGCTCGCGGCGCCCGCCAGCAACTCGGTCAGGCCTTTGGAACTCGCAAAGCGCAGGCCGAGCGTGTCGACCCAGCCCTCGCAGCCATCCAGCTCGATCTCCCCCGCCGTGAGCTGCGAGAGCAGGGCGAGCAGGTTGCAGCCGGCCTCGATGTCCAGGCCCGGCTCGTCGAGCCGGCTGAACAGCATCTTGACCTCCGCCACCACGGCCGCCACCTGCTTGAGCAGCATGAGGTTGAGCGCCGACACGATGCCGGAGAAGCGCTGCAGTCGCTTGCTGTTCGGGGCGCGCTCGAGGGCGTGCTGGAGGTTGTCGACGCAGCGCTGCAGGCCCTTGCTGTCTCGCTGCTGGAAGCGGCTGAAGGCCAGCAGCACCAGCGACTGGAAGTCGAACATCTTCGAGCTGATGCCCAGCGTGGCGGCGCGGTCGAGCATCTTCGCGGCCTCGTCGCGGTCGCCCATGAAGAACGCGAGCATGCCGTGCTTCTGCAAGCGGGCGATGGAGCTCGGCGTGAGCGAACTCGCCTTGCGGAAGGTGTCGAGCGCTTCGCCGAGATTGCCTTGCTCGACCTGCACGCGGCCCATCACGTCATAGGCGTCCACGTGGCTCGGGTGGTCGCCGATCAGCGTCTCCAGCGTGCGCATGGCCTGGGTGGGCTGGTTGGCGTCGATCTGCGCGCGGGCGATGCCCAGGCGCGCCCAGGGCAGGGCGCCGGTTTCGAGCACGGCTTCGCAGAGCTTCTTCGCCTCGTCGTGCATGCCCTGGCGCAGCAGCAATTCAGAGCCGATGCGCGCCGCATACAGCCAGTAGATCGATCGGGTGGCGAAGCGCTGCAGGCACAGGCGGGTCGCCTGCTGGTAGTCACCCTGCTCGATGGCGCTGAAGATGTCGGCGAGCGTCTTCTTGCGCTTGCGTGCCTGCATCAGGCGCTCGCCCAGGGAGGTGGCGGTGTGCGGCTTGAGCAGGTAGCTGTCGAGGGCTGATTCCGCCGCGTCGGCCACCATCGTGTACGAGGCCTCGCCGGTCACGATGATGAAGACGGTGGAAAACGGCAGGAGTTGCGCGCGGCGCAGGTCGTCGAGCAGGTGCTGCGCGGTGTAGGCGGGGTCCTCGGCATCGAAGCGGTGCTCGCACAGCACCACGTCGAAGGGGCGGGCTTCGAGCTGCTTGCGCGCATCCTTGATGCGGCCGCATTGCACGACCGTGCCCACGCCGAACTCCCTGAGTTGCGCCGACAGGATGCTGCGCGAGGTCGGGTTGCCATCGACAACCAGAGCCTTGCAGTCGGCGATGTCACGGTCCAGCAGTTGCACGGGATCTCCAGGCGAGGCGACGATGCCGCATCGGCGCCATCTCCCTGGAGTTATCGGCCCCCGCGATGGCCGACTTGAACGCTCGGGTTTACTTGAAGAGGTCCTTCACCCGGTTCGTCCAGCTTTTCGCGTTGGGCGAATGCTTGTCCGGCGACTTGGCGAGCGATTCGTCCAGCTCGCGCAGCAGCTTGCGCTGGTACTCGGTGAGCTTGACCGGCGTCTCCACGCTCACGTGCGCGTAGAGGTCGCCCGGGTAGCTGGAGCGCACGCCCTTGATGCCCTTGCCGCGCAGGCGGAAGGTCTTGCCGTGCTGGGTGCCCTCGGGCAGGTCGATCTCGGCCTTGCCCCCGAGCGTGGGCACCTCGATCGTGCTGCCGAGCGCAGCGGTGGTGATGCTCACCGGCACGGTGCAGTGCAGGTCGTCGCCGTCGCGCTCGAAGATCTCGTGCTGCTTGATGCGGATCTCGATGTACAGGTCGCCGGCGGGGCCGCCGTTGGTGCCCGGCTCGCCGTTGCCCGCCGAGCGGATGCGCATGCCTTCGTTGATGCCGGCGGGGATCTTCACCTCCAGCGTCTTGGTCTTCTTGAGCTTGCCCTGGCCATGGCAGGTGGTGCAGGGCTCGGGGATGACGCGGCCCGAGCCGTGGCAGTGCGGGCAGGTCTGCTGGATGCTGAAGAAGCCCTGGCGCATGGTGACGGTGCCGGCGCCGTTGCAGCTCGGGCAGGTCTTGGCGTGCGTGCCAGGCTTGGCGCCGGTGCCGTGGCAGGTGCCGCATTCTTCCCAGCTCGGGATGCGGATCTGCGTTTCCTTGCCGTTCGCGGCTTCCTCGAGCGTGATCTCCATCGTGTAGCTGAGGTCGCTGCCGCGGTAGACCTGCTGCGCGCGGCGCTGGCCGCCGGGCCCGCCCTGACCGCCGAAGATGTCGCCGAAGATGTCGCCGAAGGCCTCGGCAAAGCCGCCGAAGCCTTCCGCACCCGGGCCGCCCGGGCGGAAGCCGCCGGCGCTCGGGTCCACGCCCGCGTGGCCGTACTGGTCGTACGCGGCGCGCTTCTGCGGGTCGGAGAGCATCTCGTAGGCCTCCTTGACCTCCTTGAACTGCTCTTCGGCCTTCTTCGCACCCTCACCCTGGTTGCGGTCAGGGTGGTACTTCATGGCCAGCTTGCGGTAGGCCTTCTTGATGTCGTCCTCGCCGGCGTTCTTCGCCACCCCCAGGACTTCGTAGTAATCGCGCTTTGCTGCCATTCAATTCATCCGCTGAAGATT
>DASWSY010000432.1:0-9604 GCA_036402415.1 Rhizobacter sp.
CGAGAAGCCGAAGGGCGAGACCATCGCCTACGACACCTTGCTGAACGCCTGGAAGGCTGGCAAGGTTCGTTAATCACCGTCCAGAAGCGAGCGGCCGCGGGTGGCCGCTCTTCATGCCCCCGACGCTCACGCGCCGGGGGCATTTTTCATTCGGCTCAGTCCGTGAGTTCCTTCGGGATGTTGCCGCCGTTGGCCGCGATGTGCGCCAGCACGTTCTTGTGCAGCCACATGTTCATCTTGGCCGAGTCGCCCATCAGCTCGTCGGGGCAGTAGAGCTCCTTCGCGAGCGCCTTGCGCGCCTCCAGGCTGCTGTCGATGTCGAGCAGCTTGAGCAGGTCGACGATGGAGGTGCGCCAGTTGAGTTTCTGCGGGTTGGCGGCGGCGCGTTTTTCGAGCTGCGCCACCACGTCGACCACCGCGATCGGGTTCACCACCTCCTGCGCCGGGGCCGGTGCCACGGCGGCGGGCACCGGGGCATCGGCCACCGCCGACGGCACGGTCGCGGCCGGATCGGCCGGCACGGACTGAGCGTTCTTGAGGCCCAGCTTGTCGAGGATCTTGCTGAAGAAGCTCATGGCATTTCCTTGATGGAAGGTTGAAACGGGGGTTGCATCGACCGAGTGAAGGGCCTGAGCAGCACGCCGAGGGCCCGGCTCAGGAAGCGCGCCGGCGGCAACACCGTACGCCGGTTGAATGACAGTTTGCGCACATGCTGCGGAATGTGCCACTCCCACCACGTGCCGGTCGGGAAATAGGCCAGCGTGCCTGGCACCAGCCATTGCGCGCGGCCCCGCGCATCGGTCACCCGCACTTCGCCTTCGAGGATCAGCACGGTCTCTTCCACGCCGAAGAACCAACGGAATCGCCCGCCGCTGCATTCCCAGACATGCGTGGCGGCCCAGCCGTCGGTGTTGGTCGAATGGCAGCCGCTGCGCGCCTGCGGCTGGCCCTCGAGGATCCAGCTCGGCTCGATCGGGTCGTCGTTCAGCACGATGCTGTCCAGCTTCTTGAAAACCGCGGCATCCAGGCGCCCGGCTTGCGCGTAAGAAGGGCTTGCTTCACCACGACTGTCGCCTTCGCCCATGGCCACGCTCCTTCCTCGTCTGCTGTTGATCGCGGCGGTCGCCCTGTGCGCCCGCACTGCCCTCGCCCACGACACCTGGTTCGAGCCCGTGCCGGCGGCGCGGCCGGGCGAGGTGCTGCTCAAGCTCGGCACGGGCAACCGGTTTCCCCACCATGAATTCACCGTGGGCGAGGCCTCGCTGCGCGAGCAGGGGTGTCGCCGGGCTGGGGCAAAGGCCGTGCCGCTTCATGCCGCGGGCGAGACGGCGCAGGCGCTGTCGCTGACGGCACGGCCGGGAAGCGCGGGCCCGGTGACCTGCTGGGCGCAGCAGCAGCCCTTCGACATCGAGATCGCGCCGGCCACCGTCGAGGTCTACCTGAAGGAGATCAACGCCTCGCCGGACGTGCGCGCGGCCTGGGCCGAGCTGCAATCGCGCGGGCTGCCGTGGCGTGAGCGCTATGTAAAGCACGCGCGCATCGAGCTGCCCGGCCGGCGCAAGCGCATCGCCGACGCCACCGCCGCCCCCACCGGCATGGCGATGGACGTGCTGCTCGAGAGCGGCCTGAAGCCCCTCGAGGCCGGCGACACCGTGCGCTTCCGGGTGCTGCGCGACGGGCAGCCCTTGCGCGATTTCGCGGTCGAGCTGCAGAACGACGTGAGCCCGATCGGCATCTGGAAGAAGACCGACGGCGATGGGCGCGTGAGCTTCACCGTGCCGCTGGCGGCGAACTGGCTGCTGCGCGGCACCGACCTGCGCCTGTCGGCCACCTCACCCGACACCTGGGACACCGGCTTCGTGACGCTCGCGTTTCGCGTGAGCGACTAGGCGCGGTTCACAAAGTCCAGCATCGCCGCATTGAAGACCTCCGGCCGCTGCACCGGCACGAGGTGACCCACCGACGGCAGCTCGCGGAGCGTGGCCCCGGGGATGACACGCGCGAGGTAGAGCGCATGCTCGCGGCGGATGAACTCGTCGTGCTCGCTGTGCACCACCAGCACCGGCACCGCCACCCGGGCAAGCTGCTCCGCGCTGTAGTGCGGCTCGTTCGCGTGGAGCGGTTGCAGGGCCGTGCGGAGCGTCTCGAAGGCCCCCGGCGTGGGCGACAGCGCCGCGTAGTCGAGCTCATGCCGGCGCATGCAGCGCTGCAGCACCGGCGTGAACGCGACGTCGTCGCGCAGGCCGCCCGGGTCCATCGCGCAGCCGAAGAAGAGCACGCCGCCCACACGCTGCGGCTCTTGCATGGCGGCGATGAGCGCAATCACCGCGCCGTCGCTCCAGCCGACGAGCGTGGCGCCCGGGATGGCAAGGTGGTCGAGCACGGCGAGCGTGTCGGCCGCCATGCGCTCGTAGCTCAGCGCGCCCTCGCCCAGCGTGCTGCGGCCGTGGCCGCGGCTGTCGATCACGATCACCTGGAAGCCCGCCGCCAGCAGCACCGGCACCTGGTGGCCCCAGTTGCCGGCATTGCCATAACCCCCGTGCAGCAACACGACGGGCGGGCCGTTGCCGAAGCTCGCATGCCAGATCGAGGCGCCGTCGTGCAGGAGGCGGCCCTCGTGCCGTGGCGTGGGCAGCGCCGGGGCGCCATGGGCTTCGAAGCGGGTGAGGTCGTCGTCGTGGGTCGTCATGTCGGGGTCTCGTCGTGGCGGCACTCGTTCAGGCGGCGTTGCAGGAACTGGATCTCCTGCGCCTGCTTCGCGAGGCCGAGCGCCGTGTCGTAGGCCTTTCGCGCCTCAGCAACCTGGCCGGCACGGCGCAGGAAGTCGGCCCGCGCGGCATGGGCCAGGTGGTACGTGTCCAGCGCGCCGGCCGCCATCGCGTCGTCGACGGCGGCGATGCCGGCCACGGGGCCGTCGCGCATGCCCAGCGCCACGGCGCGGTTGAGCGCAACGACGGGTGACGGGTCCACGCGCAGCAGCACGTCATAGAGGGCGACGATCTGCGGCCAGTCGGTCGACGCCGCGTCGCCTGCCTCCGCATGCACCGCCGCGATCGCTGCCTGCAGCGTGTAGGCGCCGAAGCGGCCGCTGCGCAGCGCCTCGGTCACCCGCGCCACGCCTTCGCCGATCTGGGCGCGGTTCCACAGGCTGCGGTCCTGGTCGGCGAGCAGAACCATCCCGCCGTCAGGCGCGCTGCGGGCCGGGCGGCGCGCGTCGTGCAAAAGCATCAACGCCAGCAGCCCGTTGGCCTCGGGGTCGGGCAGCAGCTCCAGCAGCAGCCGGCCGAGGCGGATGGCCTCGGCGCTCAGGTCGTGACGCGTGAGCGCCTCGCCACTGCTCGCGCCGTAGCCCTCGTTGAAGAGGAGGTAGATGACGCGCAGCACCACGTCCAGCCGCTCGGCGAGCGCCTCTCGCGGGGGCACCTCGTACGGGATGCGCGCGACGCGGATCTTGGTCTTGGCGCGCACCAGCCGCTGTGCCAGCGTGGGCAGCGGGATGAGGAAGGCATGCGCGATCTCCTCGCTCGAAAGGCCGCACACCTCGCGCAGCGTGAGGGCGAGTTGCGCGTCGAGGTTGAGCGCGGGGTGGCAGCAGGTGAAGATGAGGCGCAGGCGATCGTCGGCGATCAGCTCGTCTTCGGGCGGTGGCTCGGCGGCCATCGCCTCCACCTGCTCGGCGACCTCGTCCCATGGCGTGAAGCGCGCACGGCGACGGATCGCATCGATGGCCTTGAAGCGGCCGGTCGACACGAGCCAGGCCCGTGGGTTGGCAGGTCGGCCCTCCTGCGGCCACTGCTGCAGGGCGGCTTCGAAGGCATCCTGCAAGGCCTCTTCGGCAAGGTCGAAGTCACCGAGCAGGCGGATCAGCGTGGCGAGCGCGCGCCGAGACTCGGCCTGGTAGACCGTCTCGATCTCCTGCGCGGCGACCGGCTCAGCCAACGTGGATCAACCCTGCATCTGGTAGACCGGACGCACCTCCACGCCGCCGAAGCGCACCACCGGGATGTCGCCTGCGATGCGCAGCGCGTCGTCGATGGACGGCACGTCGACCAGGATCCAGCCGCCGAGTGCCTCCTTCGTCTCGGCATACGGCCCCGCCGTCTGCGTGAGGCGGCCGTTGACGCGCCGCAGCGAGACGGCCTTGCGGCTCGAATCGAGCGGCAACGAGCCGAGCAGCACGCCCTCGGCTTCGAGCCGCTTGTCGTAGGCGATCGAGTCGCGGTCGAGCGTGCGCTGCTCCTCGGGCGTGAGCGCGTCCATGCGCTCCTGGGACAGGTAGACGAGGCACAGGAATTTCACGGGAGTCTCCTTTTGGGTTGCAGATACCCACTCGTCGAACGAGCACCCTCGAAATCGACAAGCCCCCGCAAGAATATTTTCAAGCGCCCGCGGTAGCATGCCCGCCTTTCCGCAGGAGTGCCCCATGACCATCGAAACCCAGGACGACGTCACCGGACTGCAACGCATCGGCCGCGTGGTCTCGATGGTGCTGCAGAACATGCTCGACGCCGCCGAGCCCGGCATGACCACCCGCGAGCTCGATGCGCTGGGCGAGCGCTGGCTGGCCGAGCATGGCGCGCGCTCGGCGCCCAAGCTGACCTATGACTTCCCCGGCCACACCTGCATCAGCATCAACGAAGAGGCGGCCCACGGCATCCCCGGCGACCGGGTGATCCGCGCCGGCGACGTGCTCAACATCGACGTGTCGGCCGAACTCGGCGGCTACTGGGCCGACACCGGCGGCACGCGTGTGGTGCCGCCCACCAACGCGCAGAAGACGCGCCTGTGCCATGCCACCCGCATGGCGCTCGCCGCGGCGATGAAGGAAGCGCGCGCGGGCCAGCCGATCAACCGCATCGGCGCGGCCATCGAGCGCACGGCGCGCAGCTACGGTTTCCGCATCATCGAGAACCTCGGCAGCCACGGCGTGGGCCGCTCGCTGCACGAGGAGCCGGAGCACATCGCCGGCTACTACGACCCGAGCGACAAGCGTGTGCTGACCGAAGGCATGGTCATCACCATCGAGCCCTTCCTCTCCACGCGCAGCCGGCGCGTGACCGAAACGGACGACGGCTGGACGCTCGTGGGGGCGCCCGGCAACCTCTCAGCGCAGTACGAGCACACGATGATCATCACCAAAGGTGCCCCGATCGTCGTCACGCAGCATTGACGGCTGACAGCCCCTCGGCCGACGGGTACGCCGACCGATCCCCCGAGGGGATGGCGGGCCGGCTTGGGAGCGGCCCGGCGCTCGACCCGCCCCGCTCCGCTGCCAGGCGATCCAGCATCAGGTCGAGGTTCTGCACCGCCGCGCCTGACGCGCCTTTTCCGAGGTTGTCGAACACGGCCGTGAGCAGCACCTGCCCCTGCGCCGCGTTGTCGAACACCGCGAGCTGAAGGTCGTTGGTGCCGTTGAGCGCCTGCGGGTCGAGCCGCTCCAGCGCCTTCGACGCTCCCGCCGGCAGCACCTCCACATGGCGTGAGCCGCTGTAGTGTGCGGCCAGCGCCGTGCGCAGCCGCTGTGCGTCGACACCCGCCGGCAGCAAGCGCAGGTGCAGTGCAATGGTGAGCACGATGCCCTGGCGATACGCGCCGTACGCGGGCACGAAGATGGGCCGCATCGTGAGGCCGGCGTGCACCGCCATCTCGGGCGCGTGCTTGTGCTGCAGGCCGAGGCCGTACACCTGGAACGGCAGCGCCTGCGCGGCGTTCGGCCCCTCGTGTTCGTCCACCCCCGCACGACCGCGCCCCGAGTAGCCCGACACCGCGTGGATCGTCAGCGGGTGGTCCTGCTGTACCAGCCCGGCCTCAACCAGCGGGCGCAACAGCGCCACCGCACCGGTGGGGTAGCAGCCGGGGTTGGTGACCCGCGTGGCCTGCGCGATGCGCTGCGCCTGGCGCTCGTCCATCTCGGGGAAGCCATACTCCCAGCCCGGCGCGGTGCGGTGCGCCGAGCTCGCGTCGATCACGCGTACGGCGGGGTTGTGGATCATCGCCACCGCCTCGCGCGCCGCGTCGTCGGGCAGGCAGAGGATGGCGATGTCGCAATGGTTGAGCGCCTCGGCGCGGGCGGCGGGGAGCTTGCGACGGTCGGCCCGCAGGGTCAGCACGCGCAGGTCGCTGCGGCCCTGCAGGCGGGCGTGGATCTGCAGGCCGGTCGTGCCCTGGTCGCCGTCGATGAAGACAACAGGTGTCATGTGCGCCTCGTGATGGGGTCGAAGAGATGCCGCGATCTTGGGCGCCGCGCATGATTAAGAAAAGTTGCTTTTCATAACCACGATCTTCAGAATTCACGAACAATGCGTGAACTCGACCTCGACCGCCTGCGCACCCTCGTGACCATCGCCGACCTCGGCTCCTTCGCTGCCGCGGCCCGCGCGCTGCACCTCGCACCGCCAACGGTGAGCCTGCACGTGTCGGAACTGGAATCGCGGCTCGACACCCCGCTGCTGCTGCGCAACCGCGGCCAGGTCGTCCCCACCGGGCCCGGCGCGGCGCTGATCGAGCGCGCGCGCCGCCTGCTCGCCGACGCCGATGCCGCGCTCGACGAAGTGCAGCGCCTGGTGGAAGGCCGCACCGGCCGCGTGCGCGTAGGCGCGTCGACCGGCGTGCTGGCCCACCTGCTGCCGCAGGCGCTGGAGGCGCTCGCGCGCGACCACCCCGGCATCGACGTGCAGGTGGCCGTGCTCACCTCGCAGGAGACCATGGCGCGCCTGGCCGGCGGCACGCTCGACATCGGCCTGGTCGCGCTGCCGCAGGCCGCGGGCGCGGGCCTCAAGGTGCAGCCGTGGCGGCGCGACCCGGTGATGGCCTTCGTGCCGGCCGCCTGGAAGGCGCCGAGCCACGCCACGCCAACCTGGCTCGCGCAGCAGCCGCTGATCCTGAACGACGCGAGCACGCGGCTGTCGCGCCTCACGGCCGAGTGGTTTGCAGAAGCCGGCGAGCAGCCGCGCCCGCGCATCGAGCTCAACTACAACGATGCGATCAAGAGCCTGGTCGCCGCCGGCTACGGTGCGGCGTTGCTGCCGCACGAGGCCACCGCGGCCCAGGTCGACAAGCGCATCGCCATGCTGCCGCTGCGGCCCAAGCTGTGGCGCCCGCTCGGCATCGCCCACCGCAGCGGCGCGCTGGAGCCGTCGACCGGGCTCGTGCTGGACGTGCTCTGGCGGCTGCGCTAGACCGACGCCGCGCGCCGCAGCTGCGCCCCGAGCGGCGCAAATCGCTTGCGGTACTGCGCCGGCGTCAGCGCCACCTTGCGGCGAAAGAGCCGGCCGAAGAAGCTCGCGTCCTGGTAGCCCACCTCGATGGCGATCGTCTCCACCGGCAGGTCGGTCGACTCCAGCATCTGCTTGGCTTCCTCCAGCCGCACGACGTGCACGTAGTCGAGCGGCGTCATGCCGGTGGCCTGCTGGAAGCGGCGCTTGAAGGTGCGCTCGGGCAGGCCCGAGAGCGCCTGCATCTGCGCCACCGGCGACTCCTCGCGGTAGTTCGACGCGGCCCAGAGCTGGCAGCGCGCCACCAGCTCGTCGGCCGCGCGCGGTCCGCGCGTGAGCGAGGCGTAGGCGGTGGCGCTGGTGCCGTTGAGGTCGAGCAGGTTGATGCGCGCCACCTGCATGGCATCGTCGGGAGAGGCATAACGCGCGATCAGCGCGAGTGCCAGCATGTGCCAGGCCACGCCGCTGCCCGCCATGATGAGCCGCTGCTGCGGCCCGGCCACGATCAGGCCCCGCTCGGCCTGCCAGCGCGTGCGCGGGTACTCGCGTGCGAGCAGGTCGCAGTAGGCCCAGTGGGTGGTGGCTTCCTGGCCGTCGAGCAGGCCGGTGCGGGCGAGCAGCATCGCGCCCGAGCAGGCCGACGCGAGCGTGGCGCCGTGCTCGTAGGCGCCGCGCAGCCACGCCACCTCTGCGTCGTACAGGCCCGCGAGCGGCGTGCCGGGCGGGATCATCAGATCGGTGATCACCGCCACGTCGGGCTGCGGGCAATCGGCGAAGCTCGCATCGGGCGTGATGCGCACGCCGTTGCCGCCTTCGAAGGGCTGGCCGTCGGCGCTCACCACCAGCGGGCGAAAGGGCGAGGGCGTGTCGGGCCCGCCGTGCAGCATCTGCCAGTCGCGACGCGTGCAGTGCAGCGTGTCGTAGAAGCCGTAGAGCGTGGCCGCGCTGACGGCCGGCGTGGCCAGCAGCGCGACGGTGATGGGGCGAAGCGGCTGGGTCATGGCAGTTTTGAACAGGTTGTGGCCGGATCGGCCCTGGTGCCGCGGGCGGCTGCGGCAGACGATGCATCCCGCAAGACGCCGGCATTGTGATCGCCGCAGCGTCCCGCGTGAACCCACACCACCAGGAGAACCCATGAACCTCATCGACCCGCAGGGCCACCGCGTCAGCAACGCCACGCCGAAGAGCCTCGACGCCTATGAACGCGCCTCGCGCGAGCTGCTGTGCCTCGTGGGCGACCCGCTCGCGAGCATCGAGCAGGCCCTCGCTGCGGGCCCCGAGATGACCATGGCCCACGCCTTCAAGGCCTGGGTGCTGCTGCTCGGCACCGAAGCCCCCGCGCTGCCGGCTGCACGCGCCGCACTCGATGCCGCCGCCGATCTGCCGGCCGACGAGCGTGAGCAGCGCCACCTTGCCGCTGCCCGCGCTCTGTGCGACGGCCGCTGGCGCGAGGCCGCGCTGCAGCTCGAAGACCTCAGCCTGCGCCACCCGCGCGACACGCTCGCGCTGCAGGTGGGCCACCAGCTCGACTTCTTCCGGGGTGACAGCCGCATGCTGCGCGACCGCATCGCCCGCGCCCTACCCGACTGGGACGCCGCCGTGCCCGGCTGGCATGCGGTGCTGGGCATGCACGCCTTCGGGCTGGAGGAGTGCGGCCAGTACGTCGATGCCGAGCGCCAGGGCCGGCGCTGCGTGGAGCTCGAGCCGCACGACAGTTGGGGCTGGCACGCGGTGGCGCACGTGCACGAGATGCGGCACGACCCACGCGCCGGCATCGCCTGGCTGCAGACCACGAGCGACACCTGGGCCGACGGGAGCTTCCTCGCCACGCACAACTGGTGGCACCTCGCGCTCTTCCACCTCGAGCTCGACGACCATGCCGAGGTGCTGCGCCTGTATGACCGCAGCATCGGCGGCACCGGCTCGGGCGTGGTGCTCGACCTCATCGACGCGAGCGCGATGCTGTGGCGGCTGCAGCTGCGCGGGGTCGACGTCGGTGGGCGCTGGCAGGCCCTCGCCGAGCGTTGGGTGCCGCATGCGGCAAGCGGCCACTACGCCTTCAATGACCTGCACGCGATGCTCGCCTTCACCGGCGCGGGCATGAAGGCCGCGCAGCGGCAGCTGCTGGACGCGCAGCAGTCGGCGATGGCGAGCGAGGGCGACAACGCAAGCTTCACCCGAGACGTGGGCCACCCCGCGGTGCTCGCGGTGCAGGCCTTCGCCGAGGGTGACCACGCACGTGCGACCCGCCTGCTGCGCGGCATCCGCTCGCAGGCGCACCGCTTCGGCGGCAGCCATGCGCAGCGCGACCTGATCGACCTGACCCTGATCGAGGCTGCCCTGCGCAGCGGCGACGTGCCCCTCGCGCGGGGCTTGGCGCACGAGCGCCT
>DASWSY010000433.1:0-9081 GCA_036402415.1 Rhizobacter sp.
CGCCGGCATGGACGACCATGCCGGCGTTTTCACGTCACCGGGGACGACCCCGTCTCGTCAGCGAAAGGGTCGTCATGGCCTGGGTCATTCTGTTCATCGCCGGCCTCTTCGAGGTCGCCTGGGCCATCGGCCTCAAGTACACCGACGGCTTCACGCGCCTGTGGCCGAGCGTGGGCACCGTCGCCGCCATGGTGGCAAGCGTGGTGCTGCTCGGCTGGGCGATGCGCACGCTGCCCGTCGGCACCGCCTACGCGGTGTGGACGGGCATCGGTGCGGTGGGCACCGTGGCGCTCGGTGTGGTGCTCTTTCAGGAGCCTGCGACGGTGGCCCGCCTGGGCTGCGTGGGGCTGATCGTCGCGGGCATCGTCGGGTTGAAGATCACCGCGTAGCGCCCACGCCGGCCCGCACCGGCTCACACGGGCTCACACGGCGCAGCCATCGCCTCTCGCATCGCCCCAGCGGCGACGGGTCTCGTCGTCGCCGATGTAGTGCGTGGCCCCACGCCGGTCCACGCAGTACTGCGGTGACACGATCATCTCGTCGAACACCTGCTCGCTCGAGATGCGCGTGTACTCGAAGAGCACGCTGCGCTTGACCTCGCAGCCGCGCTTGAGGTGGCTGCCCGTGCCGATCCAGGTGGGCCCTTCGATCTTCACGCCAGGCTCCACGCACACGCTGGAGCCGATGTACACCGGCCCGGTGATGTTGACCTTGTCCCAGGGAATGCGGGTGTTCAGGCCCACCCACACGCCGGGGCGCACCTCCTTGCCGGGCATCTCCATCTCGGCCACCTCGCCCATCAGCACGCGCTGCAGCACGCTCCAGTAGTCGCTCACGCGGCCGATGTCGATCCAGTTGAAGAAGCGGTTCTGCACGTAGAACGGCAGGCCCTTGGCCGCCATCAGGGGGAAGAGGTCGCTGCCGATGTCGAAGCTCTGGCCGCTGGGCACGAGTTCGAGCACCGCCGGTTCGAAGATGTAGATGCCGGTCGAGGCGAGCGTGCTCTTGGCCACCTCGGGTTTCGGCTTCTCCTGGAACTCGATCACGCGGCCCTGCAGGTCGGCGCTCACGATGCCGTAGTTCTGCACCTCCTCGCGCTTGACCTCCAGCCCCACCACGCTCGCCAGCGCCCCCTTCTGCTTGTGCTCGAAGAGCGCCGCATTGAGGTCGAGGTCGACCAGTGCGTCGCCGCACAGCACCAGCGTGGTCTCGTCGAAGAAGCCGGAGAAGTCCTGGATCTTCTTCATGCCGCCGGCCGAGCCCATGGGCTTCGGGCACACCTCGCCATGCTCGCGCACGCCTTCGTACGAATAGCCGATCTGCACGCCCCAGCGGCTGCCGTCGCCGAAGTGGTTCTCGATCTTCCAGTGGTTGAAGGCCACGTTGATCATGATTTCCTTGATGCCGTAGCGCGCCAGGTGCTCGATCAGGTACTCGAGCACCGGCTTGCCGAGGATGGGCACCATCGGCTTGGGCATGTTTTTCGTGAGCGGGCGCACGCGGGTTCCCTGTCCCGCGGCGAGGATCATTGCTTTTGCCATGTGGTGAGAAAGTCCTTCTGGTTGGTCAAGAGGGTCTGCATGCGTTCGGGGTCGACGCCGACGTGGGGCAGCCCCCACAGCAGCGCCGCCACCGTGACGGTGCCAAGCGTGGCCGGCAGCGTGGCGCGCATGAACGAAAGGCCCGACAAGGCCAGTTGCCGGTGCACCGCCACCTGCATGAGCAAACAGCCGGCCACGCTGCCGAGCGCGATGCCCGCGGCGATGCCCTGCATGCCCCACCGCGACAGCACGCCGGCCAGCACCGCCGAGATGGCGAGCTGTGCGGTCGAGAGCTTGAGCACCCGGTCGCTGCGGCGGGTGGCGAACGACAGGTTCTGGCCAAGCCAGAACGCCGACTGCGCGAGGTAGGCCACCGACAGCCAGCCGAAGAGCGAGGCACTCTCGCGCCAGCGTTCGCCGAAGGCGATCACCACCAGCGGCTCGGCCGCGAGCGACACCAGCGCGTACATCGGTGCGAGCAGCAGCAATGTCCAGCCCAGCATGCGGCGGTAGGCCTGTGCCAGCGCCACCGGGTCGGCCTGGCGTTGCACGAAGAGGCTCACGCCCACGCGGCTGAGCGAGGAGGCGATGACCAGGTACCCGGCCGAGAGCACGCGCTTGGCGAGGTTGTACAGGCCGGTGGCGTGCGGGCCGAGCAGCACGCTCACGAGCGCGGCGTCGCCGTTGGTGTTGGCGTAGCTCACGCAGGCGTTGAGGCCGATGCGGCGCGTCTCGCCGCGGTGTTCACGCAGCAGCTCGGCCGACCAATGCCAGCGCGGCACCCAGCGGCGCCACTCGGCGACGAGGGCCACGAGAAGCGCGACCACGCCGGTCACCACCTGCTGCGCCACCAGCGCCATGGCGCCGAAGCCGCGCGCCGCCAGCCACAGCGCCACGGCGCCGCCCGCGGTCACCGAGCACAGCGAGCGGATCGCCGTCACGCGGAAGTTGCCCTCGCGCAGCAGCCGCGCGTCGTGCGCACGCCCCAGCCCGAAGAGCACCACCGAAAGGCTCATGCCCACCAGCACCCAGGTGAGCTCGGGCGCCTGGAAGAACTGCGCCATCGGCCAGGCCAACAGCACCATCAGCGCAGCCACGCCGATCGAGACCACGGTGCAGATGGTGAAGAGCCAGTCGAACAGCCGGTCGTTCGCCTCGGGCGCACGCACCACCGGCATGGCCAGCGCATCGAGCAGCGACATGCGGGTGAACAGCACCATCAGGTGCGCGATCGCCAGCAGGCCGAACTCGTGCGGCGTGAGCCAGCGCGCGAGGATGAGGAAGATGACGAAGGACAGGACCTGCTGGACGAGGTTGTCCAGGATCGACCACGCCGACTTGCTCGCCAGTTTCATGACGACCCCTCGCCCGACGGAGTCGTCGGGCGATCCCCCGAGGGGATCCGGGCCGGCTTGGGAGCGGCCCGGCGCTCGCCCCGGCTCGCCAGCAAGGTCGGTTTCATGACGCTTCGAGCTTCGCCGCGCGGCAGATGCGGAAGAAGCGGAACGCGTCGACGGTGTAGCGCTTCCACAGGCGCTTGGGCTCCTGCGTGAGGCGGAAGAGCCATTCCAGCCTCAGCTTGCGCACCCACACCGGCGCACGCACCGCGCGCTCGGCGAGGAAGTCGAACAGCGCCCCCACGCCGACGTAGAGCGCCGGCGGCAGCACCTTCGCGTGGTCGAGGATCCACCGTTCCTGCAGCGGGTTGCCCAGCGCCACCAGCACCACGTCGGGCCGGGCCGTGCGGATGCGCTCGCACACCAGCTCATCTTCCACGCCATAGCCCGACATCGCCCCGACCACCTCGTGGCCGAAGCGGCGCTCGACCGTGCGCGAGGCCTCGCGCACCACCTCGGGCCGCGCACCGAAGAGGAAGATGCGCAGCGGCAGCGGGCTGCCACCGAGCAGCCGCGGAATGAAATCGGTGCCGTTCAGGTTCTCGCGGAAGCGCTTGCCGTGCATCAGCTTGGCCGCGAGGTCCATGCCGATGCCGTCGTTGACGACGGTGATCGACGGGTCGTCGTTGAAGCGGTTCGCGAAGTCCTGGCAGGTGACGACGAAGTTGGTGTTGGCGAAGAAGAGCTCAGTGCGCCGGCCGAGGGCGAGCTGCCGGTAGAGCTGGCTCGCCAGCGCCTGCGACTCGAAGGACTTGACGCGGAACGGGCCGATGCGCAGCGTCTGCGGCACCTTGGGCAGGGACAGGGTCGGGCTGAGCGTGGTCATGGTCGAGGTCCTGTTGAGATGTGAATCACCCATGGTTGGAAGCGGTCTGCCAGCCGCTGCGCCAGCCGCGCACGCGCGCGAGCAGGCTGTGCCACTTGAAGCGCGCCTGCGCACGCTGGCCCGCGGCGAGCGCGAGCAACGAACCGGCGAGCGTGCGGGCGCAGACATACGGGAAGTACCAGCCGGGAAAGCCGCCGCGGCGGATGACGCGGCCGAAGCCGGCCTCGTAGCGGCGCTGCCGCTCGATGGCGGCGTCGCCGTATTCCGCGGTCTTCACCGGGTGCCCGAGCACGAGGTCGCGGTCGAACTCGACACGGCCGCCGGCCTGGATGCCGCGCAGCATGAATTCGGTCTCTTCGCCTGCGCCCCAGGGCGTGCCCGCGCCGACGCCGAGCGCTTCATCGAAGCCGCCGATGCGCTCGACCAGCCGGCGGCGCAGGAAGATGCTGAACGAGATCGCACCGCGCCAGACGGAGAAGCGGTTGAGCACCTGCGTGCGGGGCAGCCAGCGGCCTTCGGAGCGGCCCTGGGCATCGACGAAGCGGCCGGTCAGGCCGTCGAGCGAGGGCGAGGCTTCCAGCCGGCGTGCCACGTACGACAGCAGCCCGTCGGGGTACCAGCAGTCGTCGTCGGGGAAGGCGATCACGTCGCCGGTGGCGTAGCGCAGGCCGACGTTGCGCGCGCGCGAGAGACCGGGCGCACTGCGGTAGCGCACGATGCGGAAGTGCTGGCGGTACTGCTCGATCAGCGGCGCCAGCCGCTCGTCGGGGTTCTGGTCGACGATGAGCAGCTCGAAGTCGCGGTGGTCCTGGCGCTGCAGCGAGGCGAGGAACTCGCCCACCTCGTCGCGCCGGCCGAGCGTGCCCATGATGAGGGAAAACTTCATGCACCGGCCCCCTGACCGAGCGGCGCAAGCGGTGCGATCGGAGCCGGCGGAGAACGCACGAAGCTCACCTGTGGCAGGTGGCTCAGCCAGGCGTCGTAGACGGCGCTGATCTTCCCGTAGGAGTTGTCGAGGTAGGTGACCTCGCAGCCCATGAGGGCGGCAGCCACGCCGGCATGCAGCCGGTTGGTGCGCACCGCCACGAGCTGGCCGAAGAAGCGCAGGAAGTCGCGCGTCACCAGGTCCGACTCCTCCCTCAGGCGGAACTTCGAGCCGTAGAGGTTGGACAGGTCCCAGCGCTTGTCGCCGGGCAGTGCGGCGATGGCCTCGGCATCGACGCGGATCACGTCGAGGTGCAGGTGTTCGGGCGGTGCGCGCAGCGCGAGCGCCATGCGCCAGCGCAGGTAGGGCGCGAGGCGGTCGTGGTGGGCCATGCGCCACCAGAACGCGAGGCCGCGGTAGGTCTCGCAGCGCGCGAAGAGGCGCGGCACGTCGATGTAGAGCGCCATGTCGGGCGCATACAGCACCGTGGCCCCCGTGCCGGTGGCCTGCACGCGGGCCACCGAGGCCTGGTCGCGGCAGACCAGCGTGAATCGTTCGTCGAGCCGGGCGAGCAGCGCCTCGTGGCCGCGGATGGTGTGCGGCATCACGATCGCCGAGCTCACGCCGACCGCCAGGCAGCGCTCGAGGAAGCGCGAGCAGCTTTCGTACTCGGGCACGAGGTTGCCGCCACCGGCGTAGATGAGCGCGTCGCCGCGCCGGATGCCGCTCACCCGGCAATAGGCGGGCGCCATGCCCATGTCGTCGAAGAACTGCCAGGTGCCGGCGGCGATGAGCGCATCGCCGGCATTGCCCTCGTTGGGCACGTAGAGCAGGCGGCTGGGGCGAAGCGCGTGAAGGCGGCGCAGGGCCTCGCGCAGGCCGTCCCAGGCGCGCGGGTCGTTCACCAGGGGCAGGCTGTCGTGCGGTCGGTTCATGGCGTGTTCCGGTCGGAGGAAATCTCGGGCACGAGGCGCGGCGTCACGGCCGGCTCGGGAGCGGGTTCGGCGCGTGCGCCCTGGCGTGCAACGTGGCGTGCACCGCGGGCGTCGAGGCGATGCTCCAGGCGCTTGAGCCACCCGTTCATGCCCCGCTTGGTGGCCGCGCAGGCCGGCTTCTCCACGAAGATGCTGAACACCGCGCAGCCGGCGATGGCGGCCACCACGCACAGCGTGGCCAGCAGCCCGGCCTCCTGCATCCACCCCGCCTTCACGAAGAGGTAGATGAGCGGCACGTGGATCAGGTAGATGGAGAAGCTCCAGTCGCCGAACCACTGGAAGGGCTTGGCCATGAAGGCCATGTCGATCGGCGTGCGGTCATGCGAGAAGGCAAACACCACCAGGCCGGCGATCAGCGCGGGGGCCAGGTCGTGCCAGTACTTCTCAGGCAGGTGGATCACCTCCAGCATGAAGAGGCCCAGCGCCCCCAGCAGCAGCACCTGCAGCACGGTGAGCGCGCGCGTGCTGATCGGCACCGTGCGCAGCCACGGGTGCAGCCCGCCCAGCATCGCGCCCAGCAGGAAGAAGTGCAGCTTCGAGATGGCGAAGGTGCCCGGCACCTTGTCGCGGATGCAGATCGCCGCCACCGCCAGGACCATCACCACCACCAGCGCCAGCGTGCGGCCGGTGAGCGCACGCCGCAGCGCCCACCAGAAGCCGATGAAGAGCGCATAGAACTGCACCTCGGGCGGGATGCTCCAGAACACGCTCACGTTGCCCGAGAAGAGGAAGTGGCGCAGGAAGTTGTGCGTGCCGATCGCGTAGGGGAACTTCGGATCGATCAGCGTGTAGATGAAGAACGAGGCCAGCACCACCATCAGGTAGGGCGGCGCGATGCGCGAGAAGCGCGCGATCGAATAGCGCGCCACCTCGCGCCAGCCCGCCGGCTGGCCGAGGTAGAGGTAGCCCATCAGGAAGCCCGAGAGGGTGAAGAACACCATCACGCCGAGCGAGCCTTCGTGCACCGGGCCGAAGTGCAGCCCGGCCTGCTCGGGCAGGTGCGAGACGACGACGAGCAGCGCCGCGATGCCCCGCAGGGCGTTGAGCGACAGGATCTGCGTGGAGGGAGAGTGGTGTGATGCGTTGGGGGTCATGGTTTCCATTCCTCGCGCAGCAAGGCGAGTTGCGGGCGCTCCGGCTGACCGGCGATCGGGTGGATGCCGAAGGGGTACTTGGGGCCCCACCAGCCACCGGCGGCCCAGTAGGCCCAGCCGAGCCAGGCGGGGTCGCGCATCGAGGCGAGCATGGCCTTGAGCGTGTCCAGGCACTCGGGCGTGGGCGCCACGCCGAACTCGCCGAGGAACATGCGGTGGCCGTTGGCGCGCGCCCAGTCGGTCACGCGGCCCATCAGCTTGGTCATGCGCTCGGGGGGCATGCAGTCGCCCTTGGTGCCGGAGTGATCGCGGTCGGCGTACTGGTGCACTTCGAGCACGCTGCGCTTGAGCGGGTCGCGGAACCCGGCGAAGGCGTCGGCGTTCGACAGGCCCTGCCACCGGGCCGCCCAGTCGTGCGCGCCGCTCCAGCCCGCGCCCGAGACCAGGATCAGGTGCTGCGAGCCGGCCTCGCGCAAGGCGGTCACCGTGTCCTGTGCGGCACGCGCCCAGCTGCCGCGCGCGCTCGCGTGGGCCGGCTCGTTCATCAGGCCGAGGGCCACGTGCCCCGGGTCGGGGAAGGCCTCACGCAGGCGCAGCCACACGTCGGTGAAACGGTCGATCGGCAGCTCGGGCGAGCCGAGCTTCTGCTTGGCGTACTGGCCGAAGTTGTGCAGGTCGAGGATCACGCAGAGGTCGAGGGCGCTGGCCATGTCGACCACCTTGCGCAGCACCTTCACCTCCATCTCGTCGAGCGGCCCGCCGAGCGTGCGCTGCACGCGCTCCCAGCGGAACGGCAGGCGGATCACGTTGGCGCCCTGCTCGGCGAAGTACTTCAGGTCCTTGTCGGTCGGGTAGGTGTAGTCCTTGAACACCTGGCCCGGCATCTTGCTGGTGTTGAACTCGGCGCCGGCCATGTTGACGCCGCGCAACGGCTTGCCGGACAGGCAGGTGCCCGCAGCGGGGTCGCGAACGGGTTCGCGCACCTTGCCGCCGGCGTGGGCCGAGGCCGCGCCGGCCGCCAGGGCCAGCAACAGCGACGCGAGCCAGCGCGTCATGCGGCCATCCTCGCTTCCTGCACCGCGCGCTCGTACTCCTCGACGTAGGCGCCGACCACGTTGCGCCAGCTGTAGCGCTGCACGGCCCTCTGCGCCTGCTGGCGCAGCACGGTGTGGCTCGCGGCCACGCGCTGGTGCAGCGCCTGCACGGCCACGGCGGCTTCCCTGGTGTCGTCGGGCACGATGAGCGGCACCATCGTCTCGCCGGCCAGCCGCTCGAAAGGCGGGATCGCGCTCAGGATGGGCACGAGACCGGCACTCATCGCCTCGATGGCGGCGAGGCCGAAGCCTTCGTGGCGCGACAGGCACACGCCGTAGCTCGCGAGCCCGATGGCGGCGCGCAGCGTCTCGTTGTCGGGGTTGGGCAGCAGCGTCACCGCCTCGGTCACGCCGGCGGCCTCGACCATCTGCGCGAGCGTGTGGCGGTTGATGTCGTCGTATTCGCGGCCCGCGATGATCAGGCGCCAGGCCGGGTCGGCGGCGCGCAGCGCGGCCAGCAGCCCGAGCGTGCGATCCAGGCCCTTGTGCGCCGTCCAGCGGCCCACGTAGATCATGGTCTGCGTAAGCGCGCGCGACGACGCATCGGCGAACTTGTCGATGTCCACGCCGTTCTCGATCACGCGGATGCGCTCCTCGGGCACGACCTGCTTGAACATCTCGCCGTCGTTGGCGCTGCTTGCGAGGATGCGGCGGTAGCCGCGCGCGGTGCAGCGCGTCACGCTGTGGAAGAAGAGCTTCTTCGCCCGCTGCGCGAAGCTCGTGTGGAAGAAGCCGCCGTGCGTGCAGGCCACCAGCGGCTTCCTGTGCAGGAAGCGGGTGAGCGAGAGGTAGTCGAAGGCGAAGTCGATGCCGTGCACGTGCACCACGTCGGCATCGCCCACCTGGTTCAGCACCTTGGGAAAGAGCGGGTAACGCTCCGACCCGCTGTACGACATGCGGTGCACCGGGATGCCCTCGATCACCTCGTCGGCGGGCAGCACCTCGGGCTGGCGGAACACACGGTCGAGCGTGATCACGCGCGGCGCCTGGCCGTGCAGGTCGCGCTGCGTGCGGGCGATGTTGAAGACCACGTCTTCCATGCCGCCGCGCGAGGGCAAATACTGGCGCACCACGTGCACCACCTTCAGAGCCATGTTTTTCCTCCGCTATGGAATACGAATGTCAAGCTCGCTCTCCTGTTCGTCCTGCGGCCTGCGCATCGACAACGCGCCCAGCGCGAACCACATCACGCCGGCCGTCTTCAGCGCA
>DASWSY010000434.1:0-2004 GCA_036402415.1 Rhizobacter sp.
AAACGCCGCACGCCATGGCGACGTGCGGCGCAAAAATGACGCCAGACATGGAGGCGCCGGACAACTGCTCGCATGACCGCCGGTCCGGGCCAAACGGGAGACGGCCGGACTGCGGCAATGCCATGGCAGCATAGCGGCGAGCCAGTGCGGCGGAACTAGGAGGATTCGTAAATCACGGCCCGAAAAGATCCTTGCGCCATCCAGCGTGCGCGAGTGCCGCGCGGGCCGGCAGTTCGAAAATCCATCTCGGGGGGTGATGAACGGTGCGGCTGTCGCCGATCCGTGACAGCGGTCCGTGACAAGAAAGGCGCTGCCGCCTTGCGGCGGACAGCGCCCGTTTGCACGTTGGTGTCGCGCCTGGCGTCAGGTCGTTGCGACCTCGGACGCGACTGCGGGACGCCCGTTACGGCGCCCGTCGATGGCCTTGAGCGGGTCGCGCAGCACGGCGCTGCCGACTTCCATGACATCGCGCAGCACGCCCTGGTCGCGGCTGCGCTCAGGCCCCCAGAAGTGCAGCGCGGCCCATTCGGGGAAGCTGCTTGGTGGTGCCAGCAGCCGGGTCTTGCGCTCGCGCGTGACCAGCGGCACGTTGAAATCCAGCACGGAGCAGATGCCGCCGGCGGAGTGCAGCAGCGTGATCTGCGTATGCCACGAGGGCACCACCGTCTCGCGATGACCCGGCGTGCTGGCCTGCCGGCTCAGGAAGGCACGCAGCGGGCTGCCGGCCTCGCTGTCTTCCTGCAGCAGGATCCACGCGCTTTCGCTCTCATCCTGGCTGCCGCCGCGCGTGGCGCTGACCAGTCGGCGCGGCGTGGCCATGATGTTGTGCTGGCGCACGCGCTCGGGATCATGGCCGCTATCGACGACGAAGGCGCAGTCGAGCTCGCCCTCGCTCAGCTGGCCCGCGAGGGCGGCGTCGGCAATCACCGGGCGCGTGACAAAGCTGTCTTGCGGAAACTGCTCGCACAGCGCGGTCAGGATCTCGGTGATGACGGGATCGCCGATCGATGAGGAAAAGCCGATGGAGACGCGCCTGCCGCCTTCGCGGCGTTTGCTCAGGCCCGGTTCGCCGGGCCGCACCAGGTGGTTCCACTTGGCCAGGATCTGGCGCGCCGTCTGTTCCAGCCGCAGCGCATGCGGGGTGGGCTCGAGCATGCCGTTGCGCTTGACGAACAACGGGTCGCCGGTGATCTCGCGCAAGCGCGCAAGGCTGTAGGCCACCGTGGGCACGCGTCCCTGGGTGCAGGCCGCAACGGCGCTCAGGTCACGGTACTCCATGACCAGAACAAAGACATGCAACAACTTCGTGCTGACATGACGCATTCCGACTTCTCCTGACACATGACTT
The DNA here is from genome assembly GCA_036402415.1 of Rhizobacter sp. Lineage (GTDB taxonomy): Bacteria > Pseudomonadota > Gammaproteobacteria > Burkholderiales > Burkholderiaceae_C > Rhizobacter. The sequence goes on from DASWSY010000434.1 coordinate 1,349, forward strand.
CGCTTTCTTGTTCTTGTCGGTCCGATGCAAACAGCGATGCGCCAGTGATGGCACGCATGAAACCAGGGCGCACCGCGCGTTTGCCACGCCGCGCGAGCCAAGTGGGTCAAGCTTGAAATCCCGCACGCAAGGGTTCCGCAGGATGTTTCACTACACGCGTGACACGCCAGTGTCCACGTAGCTCAGACCCACAACTTGGCGATGCTTTGATCCATCAAAATCCGGCGCATGCCGACGGCCGGGATGGGTGCCGGCATGCGGGGCGACTTCTGGGTAGTGCGCTGCCGGGCCGCGCTTCTGCCGGCACCGCAAGGGCGCCGTGCGAAGGCGTGTGAAATTTAGTTATGCCGAGGAATCTTAATACATGCTTAGAGAAAGTCCTAGAAACTTGAATTGATGACAGACCTGTACATTCTTTTTTGACGCTCTTGTATCGCTCTGAAGACATGGCTTGCCATAAGCGTTTGCGGGCCGGTCTGGCGTCAAATACCAGTTCCGGTAACGGTATTTCATCCCCCGCTTGGGTGACCTTTGCATGCAATCAGTCCATGCAATTTCCAAATTGGAATAACGAATTTTGGTGACGCGTGCCAATGGCTGGCACCCCTGCGCCGCGATAATTTTCTTAACTCGCACTGCGAAGACACTGAATTGCC
>DASWSY010000435.1:0-3881 GCA_036402415.1 Rhizobacter sp.
AGAGCGGCATGCTCTACCTCACCGGCACCGGCGGCGAGAAGCTGCCCGAGGGCGTCGACCCGCTGAGCGTGATGGTCGAGCGCTCGGTGCCGATCGCCGCGCTGCAAGACGCGATGCTGGCCTGGGAAATGAACGGCGCGCCGTTGTCCGTCGCCCATGGCGGCCCGCTGCGCCTGGTGGTGCCGGGCTACCAGGGCGTCAACAACATCAAGTACGTGAAGCGCATCGCGCTCGGGGCGAGCGAGAGCAAGGCCAAGATCATGTCGCACGGCTACCGCATGACGCCGATGGGCGAGAAGGCCGCGCCCACGCAGGCCTCGGTGCTGCTGATGAACGTGAAGTCGTGGATCAACACCCCCTCCGGCGACGGCGGCGGCAAGGTCGGCGCGGGCCCGGTGCAGATCCTCGGCGTGGCTTTCAGCGGCGGCTCGCCCATCAAGCGCGTCGAGGTGTCGACCGACGGCGGCAAGACCTGGCGCGATGCCAAGCTGGTGGGTCCGGACCTGGGCCCCTTCGCCTGGCGCCAGTTCGCCCTCCAGGCCAACCTTCCCGCCGGCAACCACACCCTGGTGAGCCGCGCGACCGACGCCGCGGGCAATGTGCAGCCGCAGCAGCGCGAGGAAAACCTCGCCGGCTATGGCAACAACAGCTGGGCCGATCACGCGGTGAACGTCGTCGCCGCGTGAAACACGCGCCGCAGTGGATCGCCACGGCCGCCCTGGCCGTGGCCACCCTGGGCGCGCACACCGCCGCCCAGGCCAACGAGCGCGAGGCAGGCCGCAAGCTCTTCATGAGCGGCACGGCGCCGTCTTGCGCCGTCTGCCACACGTTGCGCGACGCCGGCGCCACCGGGGAAGTCGGACCGGTGCTCGACGAGCTCAAGCCCGACGAAGCCCGCGTGCTGCAGGCCATGCGCAACGGCCTCGGTGTGATGCCGCCTTTCCGCGACAAGCTCTCCGAGAAAGACCTGGCCCTGCTCGCCCGCTACGTGGCGCAGGTGGCCGGCCGCTGATCAGTCGGCCTTCTTCCGCCCGGCGGGCGGCTTCATGCCCTCGGCCCGTGGCGGCAGCATGGCGTGGTGCTCACGCGCCACATTGAGGATGATCGCCGTCGAGGTTTCGGTGAGCAGGCAGAAGCGGCTCACCACCGCGTCGAGGTGCGGTACGTCGACCACGGCGATCTCCAGGATCCAGCTGTCTTCACCGGTCACGTTGAAGGCGTTGACGACCTCGGGCGTCTGCCCCACGAGCTTGACCACGCGCGCATATTCGGCGCGCCCCACGCGCACCAGCGCCCGGATGCCGTAGCCGAGCTTGGCAAGGTCGACCGAGGCGCGGTAGCCGGTGATGACGCCCGCCCCCTCCAGCTTGCGCACGCGTTCAGTCACGGCCGGCTGACTCAGGTGCACGCGGCGTCCGAGTTCGGCCATCGACAGCCGCGCATCGGCCTGCAGTTCGGCCAGGATCCGGGTGTCGTAGGCATCGAGTGACGTGTTCAAGGCAAGACTCGCTTTCAGCGTTGAAATCGGCAAGGCAACGAGCGCTGGAAACTTCAGTTTGCCATTCAAAGCGCCGCTTTCCCTTCCTACGATGCTGCGCATGGACAGCACCGCCACCCTCTCCTCCTCCCGCCCCGGGCTCAGCCCGCTGCTCGTCGCCTGCCTGGCCGCCACCTGGCTGATCTGGGGCTCGACCTACCTCGCGATCAAGTTCGCGCTGGTGAGCTTCCCGCCCTTCCTGCAGATGGGCACGCGCTTTCTCACCGCCGGCTTCATCGCGCTTCTGTGGCTGGTGTGGCGCGGTGCGGCCTTGCCCACGCCTCGCCAATGGGCCCACGCAGGTGTCGTCGGTGGCCTGATGCTGGGCGGCGGCATGGGCGGCGTGGCTTATGCGGAACAGACGGTCGGCTCGGGGCTCGTGGTCGCCTTCATCGCCGTGGTGCCGCTGATGATCGCGGCGCTCAACCGGCTGTGGGGCATCCGGCCGAGCCGGCTCGAACTGGCCGGCATCGTCACCGGGCTCGCAGGCGTGCTGATGCTGACGCAGGGTGCGGGCTTCCGCGCTTCGCCGATGGGGCTCGGGGCCATGGCGATTGCCTGCGCGGCTTGGTCGCTCGGCAGCGTGCTGAGCCAGCGCAGCCTGCCGCTCGCGCCGGGCGTGATGGGCTTCGCCAGCGAGATGATCTGCGGCGGGCTGCTGTTGATGCTCATGTCGGCCTTCGCCGGCGAAGAGGCGCAGTGGCCGCCGCAGCCGGCCGCCGTCGTCGCGTGGGTGTACCTGGTGGTGTTCGGCTCGCTGATCGCCTTCAACGCCTACATGCTGCTGCTGGCGCGCACGAGCGGCGCGGTGGCGTCCAGCTACACCTTCGTGAACCCGGTGATCGCGATGCTGCTCGGCGTGGCGGTGCTCGGCGAGGTGGTCACGCCGTTCGAATGGCTCGCCGCAGGCGTGGTGCTGCTGGGCCTGGTGCTGCTCTTCGTGAAGCGCATCCCGAAAGCCTGAAGACTCAGGGCTTGCGGGCGAGCGCGGCGTTGCGGATGGCGGTCAGCGTGCTGCGGCTGGTGCTGACGTCGGCATCGAGCTTCAGGTGCAGCAGCGTGGGTTGCTGCCAAGCCAGGGCCTCGGCAAACGCCGGCTCGAACTCGGCCGTGCGCTCGACGCGGCTGGCACGCCAGCCATACGCCGCCGCAAGCGCCGCGAAATCAGGGTTGAAGAGGTCGCTACCGCTCACGCGGCCCGGGTACTCGCGCTCCTGGTGCATGCGGATGGTGCCGTAGGTGCCGTTGTCGACGACCACGCTGACGAGCCGCTTCGCACCATAGCCGGTGGCGGTGGCGAGTTCCTGGCCGGTCATGAGGAAGTCGCCGTCGCCGGCGATGTTGACCACGGTGCGCTCGGGGTACAGCAGCGCCGCGGCCACCGCCGCCGGCACGCCGTAGCCCATGGCGCCGGAGGTCGGTGCGAGCTGGGTGCGGCCGTGGTGCTGAAGGCCGTGGTAGCGGCAGTAGCGGTGCAGCCAGCCGGCGTAGTTGCCGGCGCCATTCGTGTACACGGTGTCTTCCGGCGCGAGGCGCTGGATCGTCTTGATGACGACCGCCATGTCGAGCGGCTCCACCTCGTGGGCGACGTGGTTGGCCTCGTAGTCGTCGTGGGCCTGCGCCGTCCACTCGGCCCAGGGCAGTTGAGGCGGCGCGGTCAGCCCTTCCAGCGCCTTGGCCGCCGCCGCCATCGACGACTGCAGCAGCAGGTCGGCGGCGTACACCCGGCCGAGCTCTTCGGCCCCGGCGTGGATGTGGATGAGCTTCTGCACCGGGCGTGGCGGCTGCAGGAGGGTGTAGCCGCTGGTCGTCATCTCGCCCAGGCGCGGACCGATGGCCAGCACCAGGTCGGCAGCGCGGATGCGCTCGGCGAGCTTCGGATTGATCGCGATGCCCACGTCGCCGGCGTACTGCGGATGGCGGTTGTCGAACAGGTCCTGGAAACGGAACGCGCAGCCGACAGGCAGCTTCCAGTTCTCGGCGAAACGCTGCATCGCGGCGCAGGCGGCGGCGTCCCAGCCTCCGCCGCCGACGATGACGAAAGGCCGCTGCGACGCCAGCAGCATCGAGCGCACCTCGCGCAGCCCGCCGGGTGCGGGCCAGGCCTGTGCCGGCTCGGCGCGCGGCAGCACCGGCGCGGCGGTGGCCTGCGTGAGCATGTCTTCCGGCAACACCAGCACCACCGGCCCCGGGCGACCCTGCAGCGCCGTGTGGAAGGCGCGCGAAACGTACTCGGGCAGCCGGTCGGCGTCGTGCACCTCGCCCACCCACTTGGCGAAGCCGAGCGTGCCGGGGCCGAACATCTGGCGGTAGTCGACTTCCTGGAAAGCCTCGCGGTCACGCT